>NZ_JARGEJ010000001.1:0-289333 GCF_029211245.1 Robertmurraya sp. DFI.2.37
TAATATCCTAGTTTGCCCCTTAGATATTCCATTACAATTTTTAATTTAAATTCTTCACTATATTTTGCCATACAAAAACACCCCAGAGGTTAGATTTTTAACTCTAACTTCTGGGGTGCAGTACCTAATGACACCTTTTAATACCAGCTTCTTTAATTTAATTATTTTACAGGAAAAACCTTTGAATATCGTTCCACGTTACCACGAGCATAAGGAGCATTAATAATGCAAAACCGATAAAGTGAACCATCCCTTCTTTTTGTCGGTCAACCGGCTTACCTCTTAATCCTTCTACAGCAAAGAACATCAATCTTCCACCGTCTAATGCTGGAATAGGCAGAAGGTTCATAATTCCTAAGTTTATGCTCAATACTCCTGCCCACTTCATTAAATAAAGGATACCGGATTTAGCCACCGTGTCAGTTGAAACATAAATCCCCACAGGACCAGATAAAGCATCAATTGAAAATTGACCTGTTATCAGCTTGCCGAGCATGGAGAAGATCTCCTTTGTCCAAATATAAACCTCTTTTGCTCCATACGTGATCGATTTGAGTGGTGATTTCTCCATGGGACTATAGACGCCAATAATTCCAATCGTTTTCCCATCTTCTACTTGTTGTGCTTTTGGAGTAACTGAAATGTTCATATCTTGCCCATCTCTTTCCAAGAAGAAATCCAATTCCTTTTCAGGATTCTTCTGGATAATTTCCACCACATCTTCCCATGTGGATATTTCAGCTCCATCGACTGTATGGATAATATCCCCTTCCTTAAGACCTGCTTCTAATGCAGCTCCATCAGGAGTTAATTTACCAAGCATCGGTTCATGAGTAGGCATTCCCTGAATTAATGCGATAATAACAAAAACAACAAAGGCCAACACGAAGTTCATCAATGGACCTGCAAAAATAGCCATTGTTCTTTGCCCAAGTGTTTTGGAGGCAAATTGACGATCGTAAGGAGCAATTAATGTTTCCTTCCCATTTTCAACAAAATTTGCTTTTCTGCTGATACGAAAGGTTTGCAGACGCTCGTCATCGCCCTCTTCATAGCCTTTTATCATTAATTCATGTTCAACATCAGCATGCTCAACCTCAATTACGCGAATATCAGGATATTTTTCCTTATTATTAAGTACAATTTTAGATACTTCATCATTTTTATCAAACAACAGACCAACACGATATCCAGGCTTGATCTCCACCATTTCAGGATCTTCACCGGCCATGCGTACATACCCTCCAATCGGGAGAAGGCGAATCGTATAAACCGTGTCATTCTTTGTAAATGAAAGGAGCTTTGGTCCCATCCCTATCGCAAATTCACGACAGAGAATTCCCGCCCTTTTCGCAAAGATTAAATGTCCTAATTCATGAAAAAATACTAACGCCCCGAAAATAATAATAAAGGCTATAACTGTACTCAAAATATAACCACCTTTTTAATTAGGCTACGTTAAATACGCTTTTTGCCTCATTTTTGTTGGGAATTTAGCGCCTCCCAGTTTCATTGTCTTGGAATTGAGTAAAGAGGAGCTCCCTCGTTCATCCTCCATCAATCGCTGCAATAAGTCAAAAAGATAAACATCGCCTTTATTTTAGAAGTGAGTAAACGAATGCTCTTGTTTCCTGATCAACTTCTTGAATAAGGGAAAGATCTGGATTCTGTATGGAGTCATGTGCAGTTAACGACTTTTCGATTAGTTCCTCGATCTGAAGAAACGTAATTTTGCCTTTGAGAAACGCTTCGACTGCCGCTTCATTGGCAGCATTTAACACCGTTGGCAAAGTCCCTCCTGCCTTACCTGCATCAAAAGCAAACTGCAAGCACCTAAATCGCTTAAAATCCATATGATTAAAATGCAAACGGCCAATTTCAGCTAAGTTCAATCTATTCGCCGTATTTAAAGGCATTCTATCTGGATAGGTTAGCGCATACTGGATCGGAACTCTCATGTCTGGTGTTCCTAACTGTGCAATCACGCTACTATCATGAAATTCTACCATAGAATGAATAATACTCTCTTTATGGAGCAAAACATCGATTTTTTCGTATGGAATATCGAAGAGCCAATGTGCTTCAATGACCTCTAAGCCCTTGTTCATCATCGTTGCCGAATCAATCGTAATCTTCGCACCCATGGACCAGTTCGGATGATTCAATGCCTCTGAAACAGTGACATTTTGCAATTCATTCCTGCTCTTATCCCGAAAGCTTCCCCCTGAAGCAGTTAAGATTAGCTTTTCAATATTTTTCTCTTTCTCCCCCTGTAACGCTTGGAAAATCGCGGAATGCTCACTGTCTACAGGGAGAATAGGGACATTATACTCCCTTGCTGCGTGCATCACAAGATGTCCTGCCGTTACTAACGTTTCTTTATTTGCTATACAAATTGTTTTGCCAGCACGAATCGCTTCCAGTGTCGGATATAATCCTACACTTCCGATAACAGCATTGACAAGAATAGTTGACTTTACATATGTAGCAGCTTCTACTAAACCATCATCACCAAAAGTAAAATTCACATTTGGATACTCTATCTCTAAATTAGCCATATCTTCTTTGTCAGCGACAGATACTAATTCAGGTTTAAATTCAGCAATGATTTTCCTAGCAAGTGGAATATTACGCCCTACACTCATTGCAACTAATTGAAATTCATTTGCATGTTCTTTAATTATATTCAGCGTTTGCGTTCCAATTGAACCAGTTGCTCCTAATAAACTAATATATTTCAACGATTTCACTCCTGATCATAAAAGCACTTACCATGAGCCTTCCACCTGAATTAAAAATGAAAGAAATACAGTAGTGGCCAAACAAATAATAAACTATCAAAGCGATCTAATATCCCTCCATGACCTGGTAGCAATCTCCCAGAGTCTTTGACATGATAATGTCGCTTTAACGCAGATTCAACTAAATCACCCACTTGCCCAAATATGGAAAGAAAGATGGTAATGATCCCTAATTTCAAAAAAGATGCATCTATATCTGAAAAGATGACAAACAATATAGATACAACTACCGCACAGAAAATGCCACCAAAGAAACCTTCTACTGTTTTATTAGGGCTAATTTCCGGCCATAGCTTTCTCTTTCCAAATGCTCGGCCTATAAAGTACGCTCCTGAATCTGTCGCCCAAATAATAAAAAGGGAGTAAAAAATGTAAATTAACCCGCCCGTTTCCCTTATTTCGATAAAATACAAAAAACCCATCCCGATGTAGATAATCGACATAATTGAGAAGGCAACATCATCAAAGGTAAATTTATTTTTCGTTGCCACAGTATAGGTTAAAAATAGCAGAATTGCTAACAAAGCAACCTCTACCTTTGAATATTTGAGGGCTATTAAAATATCTTGTAATTGATTCGGTAATAAAAAAATCCACAGTACAATTAACGCTATCAAGCCCGGTACTGAAAATAACTTTAATTTTCGCATCTTTAATAATTCATAAAGAGCGATAGATGCTAATAAATAGGCGAGAAAAATCAGGGGTACTCCGCCTATTATAACAATCGGTAGAAAGATTGCTGCTGCGATAATTGCTGTAATAATTCTTTGCTTCATCTAATATATTCAACACCTTTATTATACTCCACCAAAACGCCTTTGCCGATTTTGGTATGCTTCTACAGCTTCAATGAAGTGCTGTTCATTAAAATCAGGCCATAGTACATCCGTAAACCAAAATTCCGTATAAGCAAGCTGCCACAACATGAAGTTGCTTAAACGGATTTCTCCACTTGTTCTGATCAAAAGATCTGGATCACTAAGTTTGTTCGTCATTAAATAAGAGGAAAAAGCCTCTTCATCGATCATATCTTCCTTTATTATACCACTTTTGTAATCTTCTAAGACGCGCTTTACAGCGTCGACAATCTCACTTCTACTCCCGTAATTAAGGGCAAAATTTAAGACAAGACCATCATTATCCCTCGTTTTGTCCATCGCATGCTCGATAGCTCCAATCGTATGAGAGGGCAAACTTTCTTTATAACCAATCATTTCGACACGGACGTTCTGTTCAATTAGCTCCGGGAGAAAGGTTCCGAGAAATTCTTCAGGCAGTTTCATTAAATAATCGACTTCCATTTTCGGACGTTTCCAATTTTCAGTTGAAAAGGCATATAAAGTAAGCGTTTTAACTCCTAACTCATTCGCTAGCTTCGTGATCTTTTGGACACCTTTCATCCCTTCATGATGCCCTGCAACTCGAGGGAGTGCTCTTTTCCTTGCCCATCTACCATTTCCATCCATAATAATCGCCACATGTTCTGGAATAGGTTGCTTTTTTAAAAATTCTATTTGTTCCCGGAGAATGGGAGAGTTTTTGTTATTTTTCCATGACTTTAATTTATCTAACATGATTCCGCTCCTCCAGAGGGATCATTTTTTCTCAAATACTTACGTTCAGCACGAAGAAAAAATGAGCCATCCATTCAATATTCCACTTTTTTCCGTAGCTGTCTCTATCATAACAAAAAATAAGTGAGATATCTCTATAAAAAATTATGTACGAGCAAGAGAAATTAAGACTACAAAAATTTCTACTTCTATAATTACCCTAACCCCCTCAATATCCTACCCTTTCTATTCATTTTTGTAAAATAAAAACCCCCTATAATTAGAGGGTCAAATGATAAAGTTATCTTTATACTTCCAAAATTTCTTTTTCTTTATCCTTTGTTAAGCTATCAACTTTAGCAATATACTCATCTGTTAGCTTTTGAATATCATCTGCATAGCCACGTTGATCATCTTCCGTAATTTCACCATTTTTTTCAAGCTTCTTTAAGTCATCATTGCCATCGCGGCGAATGTTACGTATAGCAATTTTCGCTTCTTCTGCCTCTTTCTTAACCACTTTCACAAGCTCTTTACGGCGTTCTTCCGTAAGCTGTGGAATCGAAAGGCGAATAATATTCCCGTCACTTGTTGGTGTCAAGCCAAGGTCTGATTTTAGAATGGCTTTTTCTATTTCTCCCAAAACTGATTTATCATACGGTTGAATCACTAGTAAACGGGCTTCAGGGACAGATACACCAGCTAATTGATTAATTGGAGTTGGTGCTCCATAATAATCGACTGTAATTCTATCTAGCAAGGAAGCATTTGCTCTTCCTGCGCGAATACTTGCTAGCTCACGAGTGTATGCCTGAATCGCTTTCGTCATTTTATCCTTTACGTTCGCAATAATTTGTTTTGGCATTTTTATTTCCCCCTTACAATTGTTCCGATCGTTTCACCAAGAACAGCTTTTTTAATATTTCCATTTTCCATAATTGAAAATACAATTAGCGGGATATCATTGTCCATGCATAAAGATGAAGCGGTAGAATCCATCACTGCTAAACCTTCCTTTAACACATCTAAATATGATAATTCATCATACTTCTTCGCATTTGCGTCCACTCTTGGATCTGCCGAGTAGACACCATCGACATTATTTTTAGCCATTAAAATGACATCTGCTTCAATTTCTGCAGCTCGCAATGCGGCTGTTGTATCAGTGGAAAAGTATGGGTTTCCTGTTCCGGCAGCAAAAATGACAACGCGTTTCTTTTCGAGATGGCGAATAGCCCGACGTCTAATATACGGTTCTGCCACTTGACGCATCTCAATCGATGTTTGTACTCTCGTTTCTACTCCAGCTTGTTCTAAACTATCCTGTAACGCCAATGAATTCATCACCGTTGCTAGCATTCCCATATAATCAGCATTAGCACGATCCATGCCCATTTCTTCACCAATTTTTCCGCGCCAAATATTTCCTCCGCCCACAACTACAGCAACTTCTACACCAAGATCAGCTAATTCTTTCACCTGATTTGCCACCGATTTTATAACGGTTGGGTTAATTCCAAAGCCTTTTTCACCAGCTAATGCTTCACCACTTAATTTTAAGACGACTCGTTTGTATTTTGGACTGCTCATGAGAACCTCCGTATGTATAATTCGGATCCCTTGTTCATTGCTACTTTAAACTAAAGGCATCAAGTTTGTTTTTGAAAATAGGGAACACAACGTGTCCCCTATCGGTTTTAAATTCAAATTATTTTTTAACTTGGCTCATTACTTCTTCTGCGAAGTTATCTTCACGCTTTTCGATACCTTCTCCAACTTCATAACGAACGAAGTCACGAATCTTACCGCCTTTAGCTGAAACGAATTGTCCAACTTTTTGATCAGGATTTTTAACAAATGCTTGATCGTTAACACAAACGTCTTCAAAATATTTACCTAGACGACCCTCAACCATTTTTGCAACGATATTTTCAGGTTTTCCTTCATTTAGGGCTTGCTGAGTTAGAACTTGACGCTCACGTTCAACTTCTTCTGCAGACACTTCATCACGAGAAACATACTTTGGATTTAAAGCGGCAATATGCATGGAAACATCTTTAGCAGCTTCTTCATCTGTCGTACCTTCAAGAACTGTAAGAACCCCAATGCGTCCGCCCATGTGTAAGTATGCACCAAATGCATCGTTATCACCTTTTGTCTTAATTTCAAAGCGACGCAATGACAGTTTTTCACCGATTTTTGCAATCGCAGCATTAATATGAGCTTCAACTGTAGAACCATTTTCCATCGTTTGGGTAACAGCTTCTTCAACCGTAGCTGGTTTCTTCGCAAGCAGATGAGCGCCTAACTCTTGAACAAGTGTTTGGAATCCCTCATTTTTTGCAACAAAATCTGTTTCAGAGTTTACTTCAAGGATAACAGCTTCATTGCCGTTAACTTTTACTGAAGTTAAACCTTCCGCAGCGACACGATCGCCTTTTTTCGCAGCTTTCGCAATTCCTTTCTCACGCAAAAGATCAACTGCTTTTTCTAAATCGCCATCTACTTCTTGAAGCGCCTTTTTACAATCCATCATACCTGCGCCCGTTTTTTCACGCAGTTCTTTAACCATTTGTGCAGTAATTGCCATAATGAGTTATCCTCCTTAAATCTATGTATCATTATTTTTAGCTAGACTAGCAAAAGCTAATCTTCAATCATTCATTATTCTCAAAAAAAGGTGATAAAGAAGGGTAAAGCCCTCTTATCACCTTCATTGAATCAACTCTATGATGTCTAGTTCCAGCGCCTAGTCCCTCGTGGTCACAGCACAATCCGCTAAGAAAGTTGAAGCTCAACCTCTCTAGCAGCTCGCCTTGTGCTTGTCAGAACTGAGCAAGGCGCTACCACTTTTCCCATTACGCAGTTGTTACTTCTTCGCCTTGCTTCGCTTCTAAAATTGCGTCAGCCATTTTACCAGTTAATAGTTTAACCGCACGAATAGCATCATCATTTGCAGGGATTACAACATCGATCTCATCTGGATCACAGTTTGTATCAACAATACCTACGATAGGAATGTTTAATTTATGAGCTTCAGCAACAGCAATGCGCTCTTTACGTGGGTCAATGATGAATAAAGCATCTGGAAGTTGCTTCATATCTTTAATTCCACCTAAGAACTTTTCAAGACGCTCTTGCTCTTTTCTTAATCCAACTACTTCTTTCTTTGGAAGCACTTCAAAAGTACCGTCTTCAGACATTCTTTCAATATCTTTAAGTCGGGCAATACGCTTTTGAATGGTTTCGAAGTTTGTTAAAGTACCACCTAACCAGCGTTGGTTTACATAGTACATTCCAGAACGTTCTGCCTCTTCCTTCACAGAATCCTGTGCTTGTTTCTTTGTACCAACAAAAAGAACTGTACCGCCATTTGCAGCTAATTCTTTTACCCAGTTATAAGCTTCTTCAACCTTCTTAACTGTTTTTTGTAGATCGATAATATAAATGCCGTTACGTTCTGTGAAGATATATTTCTTCATTTTTGGGTTCCAACGGCGAGTTTGGTGTCCGAAATGTACACCAGCTTCAAGCAATTGCTTCATAGAAATTACTGACATGTTTCTTCCTCCTAATGGTTTTGTTTTCCTCCGCCCATATCATCTTTAGTCAAAAACTGTTTAATAGCAATTGACGAATTGTCTTCATATTAAACAGCACCATTTGCCTAAATCCATGAACGTGTGTATTAACACCATTTGTAAATATAGCACATGTGTAATGACGAATCAAGTCATTCTTTTTCATTTTGTCGTAATTTGAATAATAATTCTAATTCCGTTTTACCTTTACCAAGCTTTTTAGCAATATCCTCAATTGACAGACCTTGTTTTTGCAACAAAATTGCTTTGTGATAAACTGATTCATCATTTATATCATCGCTATCTTCTATTTTCTCTCTCTGTGCTTCCTTATTCTCAAGATTAGGCTTGACCTTTTCTTGGTCAAGTTTTTCTTCACTATTACCATTTACATTTCGGTATGCTTTGACTGCTTGAAAAACAGTTCCTTTACGATAGGTGATGTTTTCACCCTTTTCAAGCTGGACGCGTTCTTTGTTAAGCTCCATATTATCGTCTATTTGCTCGGTGATCGCCATTCCCTGCCCTGCTTCAGTCTTACTTTGAACTTGACTTAACTTCTCGATAAATTTTTCATTTTCCTCTGTCATTTCTATTAAATAACTCGATATTACCTCTTCGATCTCTTTAAGAATTTCTTCCTGCCTTTTTTCGACTACAAGAAGTCTGTTTTGACGCAAATAAAGAATAACAATACAAAATAAAGCAACAATATTTAAAATTAAACTGATGAATAAAAATAAGTTCGTCATGGTACCCCTCTATCCGCTGTAATCCACCCTTGTCCCTTTGTATGGATGCTGTTCCTTTGGATGGTGTTTCTGTTTTCCTTTATTCGATCCATGCTGTTGAGACTGAGACTGTTCCTCATGGTGCCTCTCTTTTTGAAATCGGGTAATATCCTTTTGTTCCTGCTTTATAACTGAATTTTTCTTTTTTTCCTCTTCCCTTTTCACACTTTCGGAGGCAAGATCATGCTGTAGTTGACCTCGTTGCTGCATTTGCTCTAATAATTTGCCCGCATCATGTGTTCTTGGAAGCGCGACCTGCATTTCAATTGCTTTGAGGCTCACTTTTCATTCACTTCCTCACTAATATAATTAAAGGCAAGGCGAACTAAATTGGTTGAAATACAATTTCTTTATTTTCTAATAAAAACTTCACATATGAATGCGTTTTCTGAATTACTCTGACATATTTGCCAAAACAAAGACTTGTGTTTGGATATATTTTTTCATAAATATAGACAGCATAATGTTCTCGGTTTCCTTTTTTTGCTTCAATTGCTTCAAGCTCACCTTCAACCTGTGCTAAGTTAAGCTCTAATTGCTGCTTTGTTGCTCTTTGTTTGACAATTAACGCTTGTTCCTGCGTGGTAGGCTTACCTTTTATTTTCGCAGCTTCAACTAATTTGTTTTCGATCATCCTTAATTTTTTTATATTTTCTGAAAGCTCTTTCATCTCTTTTCTTAGCTCTATTTCTTTTTGTTCAATAGAAGAATCATAGCCAACATAAAGCTCTGTTTTTGTGAATAGATGGTTTCCTACCTCTTTCACATGTATATCTTTACCTGAACGAAGAACGCCACCGATAATATGACCTTGTTTACAGTAAATTGATTCCTTCGCCTCAATCTGGCTATGCAAAGAGGAGGTGTTAATAATTACGTCCTGACCAGCACGGACATTAGCCTGATTTAAGTAGTTTGCTTGGATGCTTCCTCCTGCCACTACTTTACCACGATTTCCTGCTGTAATTCCACCAGAGATGAGGATATTCCCTCTAGCAACCAGTTGTGCACCTTCCACAAGTCCAGCAATTTTAATATCACCACCAGCAATAACCTCATAACCAGTTGGAACATTGCCACGAATAACAACATTGCCAATAAAATTAATGTTGCCTGTTTTTAAATCTAGATCACCATTTACTTCAAAAACAGGATTAACCGTAACTGTTTTTTGAGTAACGCTTACTTGACCGTCCGTAGTTGCAATAAATTGATTTCCTTCCTTGATAACATTTTTGCCAGCCCTTGTCTTCAATGGTTTGCCATCACGAGCAGGGAGTAATTTCCCCGTTACTCCACGCCCGTTTACACCGCTAGTTTGCGGAACTATTTTGGCAATCACCTGGCCATTTTTTACTGAAGGGATATCGAGTACTTCGCGAAAATTAATTTTTTCTTTCTTTTCCGATTCCTCTTTTTGTATCTCTAAAATTAAATGCGCATCTTCGCCATTTTTTGGTGCAATGCCCTCTGCAATCGTTAGAGGATAATTTTGCACCTTCGGTTTTGCGGCAATTTCATGAAGCAACGAATGATTTATTCCAAAAGCGACATTTTGCTCCCCTAAAAATGTCTCAAGTGCATTAACTGAAATTGAAAATTTTTCGTCCTGTTTATCAATCAATTCAATTTCAGCTTTCAATTGATCTTTACTTATTCTCACGCGAAAGGGTATCTCCATTTTCTCCGGCCCTCTTTCTTTTCTTATCTTCCATTTACAAGTGTATTAGATCATTTTACTTAAAGATTGTCTCAGCTTAAATATTGCTTTTGAATGGATTTGTGAAATTCTTGAAGTTGATAAATCTAGTACTTGTCCAATTTCTGTTAAGGTGAGTTCTTCTTGATAGAACAAACTTAAAACGAGTTGCTCTTTCTCATTTAATTGAGAGATCATTTCCGACATTTCTTGAATTAGTTCATCCTTTACGATTTTTTCTTCGGGAATATCGGCTTTAATATCCTTTATCGTATAGGCTTGACCATCTTTTTCGTCTTGGTCGCTCCCACGCTCATCAATTGAAAGAATGCTTGCGAAAAAATGTTCGTTCATTGTGGCATGGACTTCTTCTTCCGGCATATCCAGCTCAATAGCGATATCTTTAGCCGTTACATTCCTCATAAATTTTTGTTCAAGCTTTCCAATAGTAGCTTCGATTTTTTTCGCTTTTTCCCTCGTACTTCTTGATAACCAATCTTCTTTTCTTAGACCATCAATGATTGCCCCACGAATTCTGAATGACGCATAAGTATCAAATTTCAATTCTCTTGTCGGATCAAATTTTTCCAGTGCATCGTATAAACCCATTAATCCAAGGCTATGAATATCATCTCTTGATACATTTTTTGGAAGGCCAACAGCTACCCTTTGTACGTGATAACTGACAAGAGGCATATATTTTTTGACTAACAGGTTTCCTGCTTCTGAGTCGCGGGCCGAAATCCATTTATCCCATATTAGTTGTTCCTCAGTTGTTAATACCTGTCCCATTGCAACCTCCCAATATTTCATTAAATTCCGACCATTATTACCAATAATCGTCGCACTTTTTGAAAAAACAGATAGCGAATTACATTTATTTTTAGCATATTTTCGTTCTTTATGAGGCAATAGATTATATACTATTATTATAGCAAATTCACGTTCATCATATCAAAGAAGTTCGAAAATTGTCACAACATTATCAAACATGTTTATAGGAAAATATACCCATTAACAAGAAAAATCAGTCCTTTTTAGGGGACTGATTCAACATGACTAAAGTTCAAAAACACCTTTGTTAACGGTGCGTATGTTGAGTAGACAAGTTTTGGGATCGAACTCAATCGTTCGACCGCTATTTCCACCAACATCCTCTCCAACAATGGCAATTTTGTAAGCTGCAAGCTCTCTTTTCACTGCTTCTACATTTCTTGGACCAATTCTCATCATGTCATTCGAGCTAGAGAATTGAAACATCTGTGCTCCGCCAGCCAGCTTTGCCTTCAATGAATAGTCCCGTGCGCCATTTTTCAACAATCGATTGACCAGTTCCTTTACAGCAGTATCCGCGTATTTTGCAATATTAAATGCTCCACCCTTTGCAAGAGTAGAATCAGGTAGCATTACATGCGCTAATCCAGCAAGCTCTTTCCCTTGATCATAGATCACCACACCAACACATGAGCCCAATCCCGATGTTCTTATATGATAAGGTGTTCTTACAATATTCATATCTGCAATCCCAACCTTAATCACTTGAACCGTATCATTCATTCTCAGTTACTCCTAATGCTTGAAAAATAATCTCAAAGGAGTCTGGATCAGGCAAAAGGAAAAAATGCCCCTTTACACTTTTCGGACCATTATAATCATCATCATCTAATGCTGTATCAATCACAATGGCGAAGTCGCTGACCTGGGACAACTCGATTAAACCAAAGCTAATAATGGCACCAACCATGTCTATACTTAGTGCAGGGACAGATGGATATAAATCTAATTTAGTAAAATCTGATAAAGACGATAAATAGGAGCCAGAGAGAATATTGCCAAGCTCCTGTAGAGCAGACATCGCTATTTCGTCATAAGGTGGTTTAGCAAATGAAAATTGACTATCTCCAGTCATCTGTTGAATAAACGTACTTGCCTGTTCCAAAGATAGAACAAAAAACATACTTCCCGGAGCATCTCCCTCAATTCTTAAAAAAACACTTGCGACGATATTTTCTGGACCACCCGCCATTTCCATCATTTCATCAAAGGAAACAACTCTAACTTTCGGCACCCTCATATCAATTTTCTTATTAAGCAAAGTTGAAAGAGCGGTTGCAGCATTTCCAGCCCCAATATTCCCAACTTCTTTTAAAACGTCTAAATGAACGGTTGAAATTTTCTCAAGAAAACTCATATTGCTAGCCTTCTATCTTACTATCTAAACGAATTTCATCCCGATTCAAAATTTTCTCAAGATCCAATAAGATAAGAAGTCGTTTATCAATTTTGGCAACTCCACTTATGTACTCCGCTTCCGCAACACCAACCACTTCTGGCTGTGGCTCAATAGAGTTCATATTCACATCAATAACATCATTGGCCGCATCGACAATTAAGCCGACCTCCATATCATCAAATGAAATGATGATCACTCTTGTACTTTCTGTGTATTTAATTTCTTCAAGACCAAAACGCAGTCTTAAATCAATAATCGGGGTTACAACACCTCTTAAATTAATGACACCTTTCACATATGGAGTTAACCCAGGTACTCTTGTAATATGCTCTATCTTTTCGATCGAGTTCACTTTGTTTACTGGAATGGCATATTCCTTTTCTTTTAACTGAAAAACAATAAATTTAATATCCTCTGTTAAAGTTTCAGCCATTATCGTCACCTTCCTTTAAAAGGGGTTCCTCCACAGCTTTTCGTGGAGGATCGTTTCACACATCTATTTGATTAATGCGTTGCAATCTACAATTAGTGCAACTTGACCATCACCAAGGATTGTTGCACCAGATATAGCAAAGACATTCGTTAAGTAATTGCCCAGCGATTTAAGAACAACCTCTTGCTGGCCGATAAAGGAATCAACAATCAATCCAGCCATCTTATCGCCTTTTCTTACGATGACAACAGAGTAAAACTCATCTTCTTCCTCTTGGCTCGGCACTTGAAAAATATCTTTCAAGAATAGAAGTGGTACAACCTTGCCGCGGAAATCAATCACCTTTTGATTATGGGCATTTAAAATTTCAGCCTTTTTAACAATTGCTGTTTCTATAATGGAAGAAAGGGGAACTGCGAACTTTTCCTTTTCAATTTCAACGAGCATAACAGAAATAATTGATAGAGTAAGAGGTAATTGGATAGAAAACGTCGAACCCTTCCCTTCTCTTGACTCAATTGAAATCGCACCGCCCAGTGATTCAATTGTGTTTTTCACAACATCTAGCCCGACACCGCGACCGGAAACATCTGAGATTTTATCAGCAGTTGAAAATCCAGAAGCAAAGATTAACTCGAATACTTCCTTATCAGTCAATGTTGAGGCAGTTTGTTCATTAATGATTCCATTTTTAATTGCTTTTTCAAGAACTTTTTGCTTTTTGATTCCTGCACCATCGTCATCAATCTCAATAAAGACATGATTACCGCTGTGGAATGCTTTTAACACAACAGTCCCCTCTTCATTCTTTCCGTTCGCTTTTCGAACATCCGGTGTCTCTAACCCATGATCGAGTGCGTTTCGAATGAGATGGACAAGGGGATCACCAATCTCATCAATAACGGTTCTATCGAGCTCCGTTTCAGCGCCAATAATTTCTAAGTTAACCTTTTTGCCTAAGTCACGAGCTAATTGTCTAACCATTCTAGGGAAACGATTAAACACCGTTTCTACAGGAACCATTCTCATATTCAGAATAATGTTTTGTAGATCACCAGTAATTCTAGACATTCTCTCCACTGTTTCATGTAACTCTTGATTTTTCAAATCATTAGAAATCTGTTCTAATCGACCACGGTCAATCACAAGCTCTTCAAACAAGTTTAATAAAATATCAAGTCTTTCAATATTTACTCTAATTGTTTTATTGCTAGCTTGTTTCCCCGTACTTGTCTGCTTCTTCTGTTCCGCCTCAGCGGGAACATCAGAATTAGTCGTTTCAACTGTTTTCTTACTTTCCTCTTCACTCTCAGCCTTAGTTGTTTCCTGCTTATTTCGGATGCCTTCAAGTGAAATCGCATTGATTTCCACCTTTTCAACTTCGGAAACTTTCATTATTATTTTCTTTAAGTCCTCTTGGTTTTCTTTGGAAACAATCGATACGGTAAATTCTTGATCAAACTGCTCTTCTTCGAGTTGATCGACAGGTGGTGTTGATTTAATGACTTCTCCAACCTTCTCCAATACTTCAAATACCATGTACACTCGAGCCGCTTTAAGAAGACAATCTTCCCTTAAGGCAATCGTAATTTCATAGGCCTCAAAACCTTGCTCTTTCGATTGCTCTAGAACTGTGTATTCAAATTCATCGTATTCACTTTTAAAGGATGCTCCCGTTGATGTTGTTACAACGGTTGAAGTAGCAGCTACTTCAGCCTGTGACTGTGCTTGTTGCGGACTCTCACCTTTTTCAATCAATTTTAACTTTTCTACAACCTCTGTTACATTTCTTTTTCCATCTCCACCATCAGCAATCGAAAATACCATTGCCTCCAAATCATCAACTGCTTGGAAGACAACATCTAAAATTTCAGGCGTGACCGATAGCTTATGATTGCGAATCGCATCAAGAACGTTTTCCATTTGATGGGTTAAACTTGCAAGATCCTCATAACCCATTGTTGCAGACATTCCCTTCAAAGTATGAGCCGAGCGGAAAATATCATTAACAATGTCTATATCTTCTGGATTTTTCTCAAGATCTAGCAATCGTGCATTACAGCTTTGTAAATGCTCTTTGCTTTCTTCAATAAATACTTCAAGATATTGATTCAATTCCATTTTCTTACCCCCTTCGACATATCTGGGATGTTCAAAAAGTTTGTGCGAGATAGCTAGCGAATTCTCCGACTTTACTTAGACAAATAGTTTCTCCATTGCCCAGCATAGCAGACATCTCAACCTTCTAGTCTCATAATTTGAACAATCACTAGAGTGGCTTTCCATTTTCCCTAAACATATTGCAAAATCGTTTCAGCAATTTTATCCACATCTTCAACTTCATCGACCAAATTAGTGGCGATAGCCGCCTTAGGCATTCCATATACTATCGAAGTCGCCTCTGACTCTGCAATCGCTGTTACATCTCCACTATTCTTTAACTCTATTAATCCCTGTGAACCATCAGCGCCCATTCCTGTCATAATGACAGCAATTTTCGTGTAACCTGAAAGCGTGCTGATCGATTGAAACATGATATCTACAGAAGGGCGATGACCGCTTTTAGGCGGTATGCTTGTACTCAGTTCAATCTTTAACCTTGCTCCTGCTTCCTTTACAAGTAAATGGTAACCGCCGGGAGCAATTAAATCGTACCTTTCTCAGCAAATTCCCCATCCTCTGCTTCCTTCACATGGCACTCAGATAAAGAATCGAGTCTAGAAGCAAGACTTTTTGTGAATCCAGCTGGCATATGCTGTACAACAAAAACAGTAGCATCCAAATCTTTAGGTAACTTTGTGACAACCTCTTGTAACGCTCTAGGACCTCCTGTTGATGTCCCTATACAAATAATCTTTTTAGCAGTAGCGTGACTTTTTTGAACGGGACGAAGTGACTGTCCCTTTCGTTCTATTTTACTACATTCTTTTGTTGATGGAATAGTACTTTTGGCATAAGTAGCCTTTTTCATAATTCCAGACAGATTAGCTTTACTGGCAGAGATGACCTTCTCAATCAATTCTTCCTTTACCTTAATAAGGTCAAGAGATATTGGGCCAGAAGGCTTTGTAATAAAATCGATCGCCCCATAAGAAATCGCTAGCATAGTGTTTTCAGCGCCAAGCTGTGTTGTACTTGACAACATTAATACAGGGACCGGATGTTCTTTCATTATTATTTGGAGTGCTTCTAAACCATCCATTACAGGCATTTCGATATCCATTGTTACAACATCCGGTTTTAAAGCACTGATTTTTTTTAATGCATCCTCCCCATTTCTTGCTGTGCCTATTACGTCTATAGAAGGATGTTCTGACAAAAAATCATTTATCAGTTTTCTCATGAATGCTGAATCATCAACAATAAGCACTTTAATTTTTGGCATTACGCGCCCTACCTTTCAAAGAGAAATCGCTTTAACTTTGAAACAAACTGCAAAGCATTAGAAGATTGAATCTCATTAAAGTTATCTTGTTCATATCGCTCTGTAAGTTCTACTAACGCTTTAGCAGTTAGAGATTTTGTTGTTAAAACAAACGGTGTTTGATTCGCTACGGCAATTCTGACCGATTTATCATCTGGAATCATTCCCAGCAGCTTTAATTCACGTCCTAAAAATTTCTTCGTTACTGAATTAAGCCGATTGAATGTCGTCAATCCATCATTTTTTTCAATTGTTCGATTTACAACAACTAAAAAAGGGACTTTTTCATTTTGCATATGTATATGTTTCAACATGGCGTAGCCGTCTGTAATTGAAGTGGGTTCTGGTGTAGTAACAAGGATAATTTCATCGACTGACAGTATCAGTTGGAGAGTTTCCTCCGTTACCCCCGCCCCCATATCAAAAATGACATAATCATATGCATTTAAAACAGCCGAAAATTCTTCCGTGAATTCCTCAATCATATCCTTGTCCAACTTAAAAAGTCTATTCAACCCTGTACCACCAGCAATATAATGGAGATTCTCAGGACCTTCCATCACGACATTGTTTAGGGATTCTTTTTTATCAAAGAAATCAACAATGGTGTATCTTGATGATTTGCCTAATAAAATATCAATATTGCCCATTCCTACATCCATATCAAATAGTAGTACTTTATTACCTTTTCGACACAAGGAGATCGCAAAGTTTAATGAAAAATTTGATTTTCCGACTCCTCCCTTACCACTTACTACGGCAAGAGCTTTCATTTTTCTTAACTTCGACATATTACTTAGACGTCTTCTCAGCGCTTCAGCTTGATCTTTCATCAGATTCATCCTCGAGAACCAATTTACTAATTACTTCTGCAGAAGCAGATATTTTATCATCAGGTACATCTTGACCATTCGTTAAATAAGCTACACCAATTTGATATTTATCAATCATATTATACATAGCTCCATACGTCGCTGTTTCGTCTAATTTTGTAAAAATAAACTGCTTAATGTCAATACTGCTTGAGAACTGCTTAAATATTTCTTCCATATCACTTTGCTTTGAAGTTAACGATAAAACGAGCAATGTTTCCATTTCGTTTTCATAATCGATAATATTTTTAAGCTCTTCCACATAACGGGAATCACGAAAATTTCGGCCTGCTGTATCAATTAAAACGACATCATAGTCCTTGAAAGTATCGCAGGCCTTTTTAAAGTCATTCAAGTTGTAACATACCTCTAATGGGACAGATAGTATTTTTGCATACGTTTTTAATTGTTCAATTGCTGCAATCCGGTAAGTATCGGTTGTTATTAGCGCCACTTTTTTACGGAACTTTAACATTGAATCAGCAGCAATTTTTGCTAATGTGGTTGTTTTTCCAACACCCGTTGGACCAACGACATTTACGTATTTTTTTGAAAATGAGATATCACCAAATTTATACATAGAAATTCGCTCAGCCATCTCCTGCTGGCACCACCGTTTGACATCGGCAATCTTGGAATCAGTTCGATTCGTATACCATTTTTCAAGTAATGAAACCATTAACTCGTTGCGAATAGAGGTATCAATTTCCTGTGATATGAGCTTTTGATTGATGTGTTGCACTAATTCTGGATAGACGGTATCTTCTCTTGTAGAAGAAATATTTTGCAACAATTGTTTTACCTCTGTTAATTCCTTCATGACTTCAGAGGATGTATTTTCTTCTACCTTGTTAAAATTGAGCACAGGACTTTCTTTTTGTTTGGCAACCGGTTCATAATAAAGCATTGTATTAACCGGTTTTTCTTTTATCTTTGGTACCCGATTATTAGAGACTTGATCCATTGCCGCAATTACCTCAATGCACCTCTTTCGAAATAACCCAAGGAACCCGCCAGTATAAACGATCTTTGAATTTAAGATGACCGCATCATTGCCTAATTCAGCTCTAATTCGCTTCATCGCTTCAGGCATTGAATTAGCCACAAATTTCTTTACCTTCACTCAATATTCACCACCCCTACACTTTGTACCTCAACATTCGCCTCGAGTTCGTTATAAGACAATATTGGAATTTGTGGAAAATAGCGCTCTGTTAATTGTCTAATATACATGCGAACAGCTGGTGAACAAAGAACGATCGGAGTTTGCTCCATTAATGAAAGCTGTTCCACTTGTGCAGCGATGGACTCCAAAATCGACTGAGATACATTCGGATCAATCGATAAATAATTGCCATGCTCTGTTTGTTGAATGCCATCTGCGATTATTTTTTCGATTTTTCCAGAAACGGTTATAACTTTTAATTGCTCACCGCCTGAACTGTACTGATTCGTAATTTGTCTTGCCAAAGCTTGTCGAACGTATTCAGCTAATAAATCAGTATCAGATGTCACCTTCCCAAAATCGGCCAATGTTTCAAAAATAATCGGCAAATTGCGGATTGAAACATTTTCCCGTAACAGCTTTCCGAGAACCTTTTGTATTTCTCCAACAGATAGTGGATTTGGTGTCACTTCTTCTACTAAAATTGGATAGCTCTCTTTAATATGATCAATTAGTTGTTTTGTTTCTTGTCTTCCAAGTAGTTCATGGGCATTCGCTTTTATAATCTCTGTGATATGAGTTGATACGACAGATGGTGGATCGACTACTGTATAACCAAAGATCTCTGCCTGTTCCTTCATATCTTCTGTAATCCACTTAGCAGGGAGACCAAAGGAAGGTTCCACTGTATCAATGCCTTCGATTGAATCATCTTCGACTCCCGGGCTCATTGCTAAATAATGATCAAGAAGGAGTTCTCCTCGCGCCATTTCATTTCCTTTAATTTTAAGTCGATACTCATTTGGCTGGAGCTGGATATTATCACGAATTCGCACAACTGGAATAACGAGACCTAACTCAATTGCTAATTGCCTTCTAATCATAACGATCCGATCTAATAAATCTCCCCCTTGGTTTGAATCTGCTAACGGAATTAAGCCATAGCCAAACTCAAACTCAATTGGATCGACATTTAATAGGCTGACGACACTTTCCGGACTCTTCATTTCATCTGCTTGAACATCCTCATCTATATCCTCTAGTTGTTCTTTTGCAGTTTCTGGCACTTTAGACATTCGGTATCCACCAAGAAGCATTAAACCACCTACTGGTAGTGTTAATAATGCTCCGATTGGAGTCAATAGCCCCAACAATATAATCGTACCACCTGTAACATACAGCATTTTTGGATAAGATAGAAGCTGTCTCGTTATATCTTGCCCAAGATTGCCGTCAGAAGTCGCTCTCGTCACGACAATTCCCGTTGCTGTGGAGATCAATAATGCTGGTATTTGACTGACAATTCCATCTCCGACAGTAAGGAGAGAAAAACGTGTAGCTGCTTCCCCAATAGGAAGTCCTAATTGCATTGAACCGATGACAATTCCAAAAAGTAAATTGATTAAAGTGATAATAATCCCAGCAATGGCATCCCCTTTAACAAACTTACTGGCACCGTCCATAGCACCATAGAAGTCTGCTTCTCTACCAATCTTTTCACGGCGTTCCCTTGCTTCATGCTCAGAAATCATCCCCGCGTTTAAATCAGCATCGATACTCATCTGCTTTCCTGGCATCGCATCCAATGTAAAACGTGCTGCAACTTCAGATACACGCTCTGATCCTTTTGTGATGACGATAAAATTGATAATAACCAATATAATGAAGACCACTAACCCTACAACAATATTGCCGCCGACCACAAAGGAACCAAATGTTTCAACGACATTACCTGCGTCTCCTTTAGAAAGAATAGAACGAGTTGTCGATACATTTAGTCCTAATCGAAATAACGTAACTAGTAAGAGCAATGAAGGAAAGACCGAAAATTGAAGTGGTTCACTCATATTCATTGAAATCAATAAGATTAGAAGAGCTAATGATATGTTCACAATTAATAGGATACTCAATAGCCACGTTGGAAATGGAATAATGAGCATGGCCACAATTAAAATGACACTGAGTAATACAATTAAATCTTTAGCTCGCATGGTGTTTCCCCCTAATTGAAACAAATAGGCACTAAATATTCTGCTGGTCCTTTTACAAACTTTTAATCAATAGTGCCCATTGCTAGACCTTAAGAAAATGAACAGGGATTAAAAAGGAATCAAATACCATTATGATCTTTATTAAAAACCTGTTGTAAAATTAAATCTTGTTCTTGGTTCGATAAACATAGGCTAATATTTCTGCCACCGCTTTAAAAAATTCTTCAGGAATGGCATCGCCAATCTCAGTTTGGCTATATAAAGCTCTTGCAAGTGGACGATTTTCCACTAAAACGACATCATTTTCATTCGCAATATACTTAATCTTCTGCGCTACATAATCAACACCCTTTGCAACAACAAATGGTGCATCTAGCTTACTTTCATCGTACTTTAAACAGACTGCATAATGGGTTGGATTTGTGATAACGACATCAGCATTAGGAACCTCTTGCATCATTCGTCTCATTGCCATCTCACGTTGACGCTGTTTAATCTTTGACTTGATCAATGGATCCCCTTCAATATTTTTGTGCTCATCCTTGATATCCTGCTTCGACATCCTTATATTTTTCTCAAAATCGTATTTTTGATAAAGATAATCCAGGACCGATAAGACAATTAATAACACCGAGGCAATTAATCCCATTTGAACGGTTAAATTGGCAATCGTTGTAAGTCCCGCTCCAACCGACTTTTGTGCTAATATTAAAATCTCTTCCTTGCGGAACCAGAGGACCGAAAAAGTTGCCAAGCCAACAAACGAAATCTTTAAAATTGACTTTAACATTTCTACGATCGCTCGAAGTGAAAAAATTCTTTTAAACCCCTTAATCGGGTCCAATTTTTCCAATTTGGGCTGAATCGTTTCTGTTGAAAACAGAAAGCCGAACTGCATATAATTTGCTGCAACTCCCGCTATCATTGCGACAGCCATGATCGGTGCAAGGACAAAGATAAGTTCTTGAAGAATATCTAGAAGAATCATCTGCAAATTATTTTCCGTGACGTCCAAGCCAATATATTGTTGATATGAGTGCTTAAAGATGTTGAGCAGCGATTCAAAGAAAAACTTTCCTGCAAATAATAAAATCAAAAAAACCGCTAACAGTACTATTGCAGTATTAACATCTTGACTTTTAGCAACCTGTCCTTTTTTTCGGCTATCCTGCCGTTTTTTCGGCGTCGCTTTCTCTGTTTTTTCACCCGCAAATAACTGTAAGTCTAACTTTATCCATTCCATATTACGAACTCCCAATTAGATCCATAAGCCCCCTCATGGTACCGAGCATCAGTTCAAACAGCTGTGAAACAACCCCCATCATAATCGCCATAACCGCAAATATGACAATGAAGCTAACTCCGATTTTCAGCGGTAGACCAACAACAAATACGTTTAACTGAGGAACAGTTCTCGCAACAATACCTAAAGCCACGTCGACTAAAAACAGACTCCCTACAACAGGTAAAGCCATTTGCAAAGCAATCATAAACATGGAACTAAAGGATTTAACCACATACTCCACCATGTTTTCATCCCCAAAAGGAATCCATGCTTGGTCGAGAGGAATAAATTGATAACTATAGTACACACCGTCAATTAAAAGATGGTGACCATTTACACTCAGCAAAAAAAGCAGTGTAATAATGTAAAAATACTGTCCCGTTAAAGGGCTTTGTGCACCTGTTTGTGGGTCAATGACGTTGGCAATGGCAAATCCCATTTGAAAATCGATAAATCCCCCAGCGATTTGGATAGCAGAAAGGATTAAATAAGCAATAAAGCCAACCAGTATGCCTACGAGCGCTTCTTTCATAATTAGTAAAAAGTAGGCACCATTTATTTCAAATAGCGGTGCTTCTACTGTATAAAACATAATCCAAGCAAGAAAAAAGCCGAGGCCAATTTTATGTCTTGCAGGTATTGTTCGGTAAGAAAAAAGAGGCATCATCAAAAAAAATGATGTAACCCTAACAAAAATAAGTAAAAAAGCAGGAAATTCAGGAAGTAAATCTACCATAACATCAGCCTACAAACCTCGTTAAATTAGAAAAAATATCGTTCGCATAAGAAAGCATGCGACTTAACATCCACGGACCGAAGAAAACAATTCCTAGTAAGACAGCAACTATTTTAGGGACAAAAGCTAATGTTTGTTCCTGGATTTGCGTCGTAGCTTGAAATACACTGACGATTAAACCTACTATAAGAGCAAGCAATAGAAGTGGTCCACTAATCAAAAGAACAATCCAAACCCCTTGTTCTGCGATTGAAATTACACTTTCTGGAGTCATCCAATTTCACCTTCTTTTCGCTCTTGTACACATGAATATGATTAAATGCTTACTTTCAGTGGTTTCCTAACCCCAATATTTAGAAGCTGTCCAATAGAGATTTCACAACTAAATACCAACCGTCTACCAAAACAAATAATAAAATTTTAAAAGGTAGTGAAATCATTACCGGTGGAAGCATCATCATTCCCATTGACATCAAAACACTTGCCACGACCATGTCTATTACTAAAAAAGGAATAAAGATCATGAAGCCAATTTGAAAAGCTGTCTTAATTTCACTTATTGCGAACGCTGGTATAAGTGTGGTTAAAGGGATGTCTTCAATTGACTCCGGCCTTTCAGCCTGTGAATACTCTAGAAACAAGGCAAGATCCTTCTGCCTCGTATGTGCACTCATAAATTCCTTTAATGGCAGCGCCGCTCTTTCATAAGCTTCATCAAGGGTAATTTCTTCATTAAATAACGGTGTTAAAGCCTGTTGATTCACCTCACTAAAAGTAGGTGCCATAATAAAAAACGTTAAAAATAATGATAAACCAATGATTACTTGGTTTGGTGGCATTTGCTGAGTGGCAAGCGCCGTTCTGACAAAGGAAAGAACAATCACAATTCTAGTGAATGAAGTCATCAGCACTAGAATACTTGGAGCCAAGGACATCACGGTTAGAAGTAGGATCAGTTTAACTGATGTTGAAACATTAGCAGGATCGCTATTGTTAAAGAATTCCATAAACTCATTCATTTCTCTTCTGACCCTTTCTTCTCCATTTCATCGTACAGCTTCTTTCTTTGCTTTGTGATCTGATCTAACTGTGTTTTCAAGTGTGAAGAAAAAGATAGACTTTCTTTTTCTTGATCCTGTTTTTGAAAGGCCTTCGTTCTTTCAATTACCTTTGTCACAATATCGCTTGGACGAGTTAATTGTTCGATTTTGTGATTATGATCCTCGATAATTCCTCGAGCTTCCTCTTCATCATCAATTTCTTTTAATAGTTGAATATTTTCCCCCACACCAACTATAAGCAGTCTATTTCCTACTTTAATGATCTGGACGGAACGATTTGAACCAACAGATGTCCCACCAATATTTTGAATCAACTGTGTATCACGATAACCATGGCTTTTTTTGTTTATAAACTTTAGTAAAAAATACAGAAGTGCGATCACAAATATGGTGGCAACAATCATTTTCATGAAGTCCCAAATCGTAATTCCTGCTGGGCCACTTTCATCAACAGCCTCATTGCTTGGAATCTCCTGTTGTTCAGATTCTTCAGATTCTTCCTCCACAATTTGTTGTTCTTGTTCAAACATATTTTTCACACTATCGTCGGGCTCTGCCTTAGCTTCTGTATGAAATCCGATTACTAAAATAACGGAAAGAAGAAGGATTTTGACGGATTGCTGAATTACTTGCAACTGGATGCACCTCTATATTTTGAATTCTATTAGAGAAAAGAAAGTAAAGTATGGCGGCACGAAAGCCGCCCTTTAAATTAACATTATGCTAATGTTTTCGAGATCGCTTCAATAACTCGGTCCGCTTGGAACGGTTTTACGATGAAGTCTTTTGCCCCAGCTTGGATAGCATCGATAACCATCGCCTGCTGTCCCATTGCTGAACACATAATTACTTTCGCACTTGGATTTAACTTCTTAATTTCCTTTAATGCTGTAATTCCATCCATTTCTGGCATTGTGATATCCATTGTCACCAAGTCTGGATTCGTTTCTTGATATTTTTCAAGTGCTTGTGCACCATCAGCAGCTTCACCTACTACTTCAAAACCGTTTTTTGTTAAAATATCTTTAATCATCATCCGCATAAATGCTGCATCATCTACAATTAAAATTTTGTGCGCCATTAATCTTTTCCCCCATTGTTTATCTTAGTTTATTTAGTCGGTCTGTTTGACTAATGATATCTGTTACACGGACCCCAAAGTTTTCATCAATAACAACCACTTCACCCTTTGCGATCAAGCGATTATTTACTAATATGTCAACTGGTTCACCTGCCAACTTGTCCAATTCTATAATGGACCCTGGCGATAGTTCAAGGATTTCTTTCACAGATCTTTTCGTTCTTCCTAGCTCAACTGTTACTTGAAGCGGAATATCAAATAACATATTTAAGTTTTTCGCTTCAGATTCTTGAAGCTGATACTGGTCAAAGCTAGAAAACATAGCTGGTTGTACTGTCGGCTGTGGACCGTTTTGATACTGCGCTCCGTAATGCTGTGGACCCGGTTGGTGATGGGCCATAGGCTGCTGCATTGGCGGGATTTGATATCCAGCAGGCTGTGAACTTTGTTGTGGAGCTTCACTATACACTGGAGCCGACGCTTGTGCTCCAACATTTACAGCGGCGCTTACTGGTTGAGGCTGTTCAGTATGGACAGCCGCTTCAGCGTTCGCACCAGCGCTTGAAGCTGACTCTTCAACCTTGCCACCAGATGGATTTAACAGTTCTGCAACTAGTTCCTTGGCGAAACAAAGCGGTAACAACTGCATTATACTGGAGTCGATAAGCTCTCCCACTCTCAGCCTAAATGAAACCTTGACAAGCATATCATCTTTCGGTATTTTTTCAGTTCCTTCACCATGCTGTACATCCAACATATCAATTGATGGTGGTGAAATGTCCACCTTTTTACTAAAGATCGTAGACATTGAAGTTGCTGAAGAACCCAACATTTGATTCATTGCCTCTTGAACGGCACTAAGCTGGATTTCTCCCAGTAACTCAGCAGGATTTAATCCATCTCCTCCAAGCATTAAATCAGCAATAATGGCTGCATCCTCTTGTTTAATGACAAGTAGATTCGTTCCTGAGAAACCTTCTGTGTATTTAACTTGAATGGCTACATAAGGGTGTGGAAACTCATCCTCTAAATCACTCTTTAAAATGACTGAAACGGTTGGTGTTGTAATATCAACTTTTTGATTTAATAACGTGGATAATGCTGTTGCCGAGCTCCCAAAGGAAATATTTCCAATTTCCCCTAAAGCATCTTGCTCCATCATTGTTAAATGTTCTTCCACATTCACGTCGTCGTTTTTGGCGCTGTCTAGCTCTACATCATCTGTACCTTTTAACAAAGCATCTATTTCATCTTGAGAGAGCATATCATCACTCACCATTATCGTCTCCCCCCTTCAATGTCTCTAATATTTGCACGGCAATTTTTTTATTGAGTTTTCCAGCTTGTCCCTTGAATTTTGGAACTTCAGCTATTTTAATTGTTAACGGATTTTCTATCGTTTGTTTTAATTCTATAACATCGCCAACATCCATCATCAAGAAATCCTGAATCGTGATTTCGGCATTTCCCAATTCAACCGCAATAGGCAGACTTGCTCTTTTTAATCGTTTTTCTAAAAGCTCGACTTCCTGAGGCTCCCTGTCTTTTTTATCTGTTTGCATCCAATAATGGACAGAAAGCTTTGGTATTATCGGCTCTAGAACAACGTGAGGAATACAAATATTAATCATTCCCGTTGTTTCACCAATCGTAGTGTTAAGTGATATTACAACGACCGTCTCATTCGGTGAAACCATTTGTAAAAACTGAGGATTCACTTCAAAATCAGCCATTATTGGTTCAATATCAGCGATTGTTTCCCAAGCTTCACGTAAGTATTCGAGAGAACGTTCAAACGTCGTCGTCATAATTTTTGTTTCAATTTCAGTTAAATTCTCAACTTTATTGATGCTGCTGCCTTTCCCACCCATCATTCGATCCATCATTGCATAAGCAATGTTAGGGTTCACTTCCATTAAGACCCTACCGTCTAATGGCGGCACCTCAAATACATTTAAGATCGTCATTTTTGGTATGGAGCGGATAAATTCCTCATATGGGATTTGATCAGCAGATGCGACTGAAATTTGAACATAGGTTCTTAGTTGAGCGGAGAAAAAAGTTGTTAACAACCTGGCAAAATTTTCATGAATTCTTGTTAAGCTTCGAATCTGGTCTTTAGAAAATCTTAATGCTCTTTTAAAATCGTAAACTTTTACCTTTTTCTCGCTCGTCTCTTTCTTAAGTTCATCAGCATCCATTTCTCCTGTCGAAATGGCAGATAATAATGCATCAATTTCACTTTGTGATAAAACCTCTCCGGACACGAATCCTCACCTCCATTCACTTACATCTCAATTTTGTCGAAAAATTACGGGAGGAGTGATCCGGTGATGTATACTTTCTCCACTTTTCCAGACATCATCAATTCATTTATTTTTTCCTTCAACTCTTCTTCGAGAACTGTTTGCCCTTGTGATCCTTGAATCTCTTCTGAGCTTTTTTCAGATAATGTATGAATGATAATGTTTTTAACTTGAAAATCTCGTTTTTCCAATTCTTCCTTTGCTTTCTTACTGTCAGTTTGAATTTTGAATGAGATACGGATAAAATCATTTCCAGCTAAATTAGTCGTAATTTCTGGAATGTCCACCGAATACTCTAATAACTCATCAATTGTTGGTCCCGCGGTGTTTTCAGCCCCTGTTACCTTTAGAACGACTACAACAGCAACAGCTCCAACAAGAGTAATCGTGATTAGAATAATTAACATTATCATGACAAGCTTATTATTTTTCATGCTCTGGGCCCTCCAACTGTTGAACTCCTAATAGGTTGACAGTTTGATAGAACTTATTCACTAACTGTACGATTTCTTCCTCGGTTTCCTTCACAACATATTTATGACCATTTGACAGGGTAATCGTCGTATCAGGAAAGGATTCAATTGTTTCAATATAAATTGCATTAATAATATAAGGCTTTCCATTTAATCTTGTAACATTTATCACGGTAATATTCAGGACTGAAGACTTCTTACCACTTCAGTCCTGTCCCTCCCTACCCTATCGTTTTAAATTTACAAGCTCTTGCAGTATCTCATCAGAAGTTGTGATAATCCGCGTATTTGCTTGGAAGCTACGCTGAGCAACAATCATTTCTGTAAATTCCTCTGAAAGGTCTACGTTTGACATCTCTAAGGCGCCTGATACCAATGAGCCTCTTCCATCACCTGCTGCGCCAATATTAGCGGCACCTGAGTTAATGGATTCTTGAAAAAGATTGTTCCCTGCTTTCGTAAGACCTGATGTATTGCTAAATTTAGCTAACGCCAAGCGACCTAGCGTCACAATTTCACCGTTTGAATACACGCCGCTAATGTCTCCTGAAGCCCCGATATTAAAGCTATCCAACTTTCCTTCTGTGTTTCCGTTCGGATTCACAAGTGCTGTTGTTGGTCCAGAATTCATCGTTAAGTCGGCAAAATTAAGGGTTAGAGCTAAATTGTCTACAGTGGTGGCAGCTTGTCCATCAATATCTAAGTTAAAGGTTACTGGCGCTGTTGGATTTGTTAAATTCCCATCGGCACCAAAGGTTAAAGCACCATCGCTAGTTGGGGCAGGATTTGCTTCCGGATCCTTATTAATGAAATATTCCCATCCTGTTGCTGTTCTTTTAAAATGAACATCAATGCTATGTGGATTTCCACCATTATCAATCACTCTAATCTGCTGAGTATAAATAGAATCTGTAATCGCATCTGCGGATAGATTCTCTGAAAATACGACATTGCTTGTAACCGTTGCTGGCATAACCGCATTAATATTTACCGCCACATCTCCATAAACATTTGTTAAATTGCCGTTAGCATCGTAGCGATAAGCTTGTACAGCTAAACCATCCCCGTTTACAAGTGTGCCGTTATCATCCAAGTAGAAGTTACCTGCTCTTGTATAGTATTGGGCGTTTCCTTGTCTTACAACGAAATAGCCGTCGCCATCAATCCCTGCATCTAAAGAACGAGTCGTAGTTTGCAAGCTAGAGCCATCATGAATCGTATCAATCGTTGCTAAAGTGGAACCAAGTCCTATTTGTTTAGGGTTAGTCCCTCCGCGTAAATCAGTGGCTGCAGAAGCTCCAGCAACCGTTTGGCTCAGCATGTCTTTAAATGTTACGCGACTCTTTTTAAAACCATAAGTATTGACATTAGCAATATTATTACCAATGACATCAAGCTTTGTTTGCGAGTTTTTCAAACCACTAATTCCAGAGTACATTGAACGTAGCATAAGTAACATTTCTCCTTTCAATTAAGCTGCTTCAGTCATTCCACAGCTTTGGCTTCCTATCCAGGTCCAGCCTTAGATTATTCGAGAACAATCGTCCCATTTATATTGGTAAAAATCTGGGATGTTGCTTCATGACGGTCCATTGCTGTAATGACCGTATTGTTTTTTGCACTGACAATTAATGCCGCTTCATCTAATAAAATTAATGATTCTTTTACTCCCATTTTCTTCGCTTCACTAACCTTTGCTTCAATTAGCTTCCAACGTTTATCATCAATGTGTATATCCCGCTGCTCGAGTCTTTCCTTTGCATGTTTGCTTAATGTAAGCTTGCTGCTATCAATGATTGCCTGTTGTAAATGCTGGGAAAATACATTCCCACTCATTGACTTCATCTTTTTCGTCTGAACAGTTTGGGGAGTAATCGGTTGAGATTTTATGGGCCTAAAATCAAATTTATCCATCCAATCAACCTTCTCCTATTGAATTTTTATCATTTGCGAGGAAGTGATTGTCGTATTACTACTATCATCTAATTGATATTGAACTTTACCGTCCTTGATTGATACTGATTTAATCACGCCTGTTACTTCTTCTTTGCTGCTACTTAAATATGTCACTGTTTTACCAATCAGCATACTCGCTTGGATAAGATCATTATCCTTTGATATTTGTTCATTAAATTGTGAAATATTACCCGGTTCTAGCTTCGTTCCATCTTCTAAAATAAAGTACACATTACCTTCTTTAAATTGAAGAGAAACCACTTTTCCCGTTCCTTCTAATATCTTGATTTCACCGTTTTTATTCTCTTCAAGTTTATGCCAAGTAATTTCTTTTCCTATAAATTGCCCATAGGAGATAAGATTGCTCTCTTCTTGCCCACTTGCCATTTTTTGTAGCGTTGTATTCATATTTGTCATTTGCTCCAATGAAGAAAATTGAGCCATCTGTGCGATGAATTCACGATCCTGCATGGGATTTGTAGGATCCTGATTTTGCAGCTGGGTAATTAGCAATTTTAAGAAATCGTCTTTTCCTAATGTGTTAGAACCTGTTTTTTTCTGTTCATTTTGATAATTGGAATAGAGTAAAGAAGGTGCAATAGTATTTGACATATTTTTAACCTGCCTATACTTCAGTATTTAAGAGCGCCTCTTCAAAGGAATTCATAAAAGAAGTCTCTTCTGTTTCATTTTTGCCTTGCTCCTGCTGTCTGTTCTCCTGTCCATTTTGCTGGGACTGTTGCTCACGTCCAAAAAATCTTTCCTGTTGTTGATTCATCGATTGGGAAATTTCAACGCGATCGACTTGAATATTTTGCGTGCCAAAAGCCTGTTTTAAGCCATTCAAATGCGTCTCTAATGTTTCCTTTGCCAATTTTGTGGTTGTCATGATTTTCGCCACTAATCCGGCGTCACGTTGAATCAATTCTATTCGTAAAGCTCCTAAATGTTCTGGATTGAGCTTAATTAAAAGTTTTTGAGTACCAGCGTTATTGGAAAAATTACTTCTTGCAAGAATATTTTCAAACTGCTTAATTAGCTCATTTGCCCCTGTTGGCCGTTCTCCTTGTTGCAAAGACAACGTTAATTGCTCAGCCTTTGACACTTGATGATATTGAATCATGCCATGAAGCGTGTCTGCTTTAGTAGTTAAATTCTTAGGTTCAAGCGTCGCTTCGCCTGTTTGCTTTGCCAGTGGCTGCTTGCTACTAAGCTCCTGAGCTACTGCCGAAAATGTTTTTAGGATATACTCCTGTCTATTCAATTGCGGCTTATTTTCACTTTCTGTTGAAAGGAGAAGTTCAAGTCCTTTTGTAAATTGCTGCAATAGGTTTTTCAGTTTTCCCTGGTCTGCAGACAATTTCTGTTCACTAGCCAGAAGTTCAAACATTTTTACTGCCTTAAGTATTTGGGCCATATCACCGTTTAACGAATTTCGCAATTCCTCTGGTGTCATGGCATTCAATTGCTCTAAAACCGCTACTAAATCCTCGATTCTAATCGCACCGGGCTCAAAAGAAGCAACATCAATTGTCGCAGGCAACTGCGAAAGTGACATATTTGGCAGCAATATTTCTTCAATTAACTGAAATAAGTCATCTTCGTGATGAACGGATAGTGATTGATTGAACATGAGCAGCCCCTCATCCAAATTTAATACATCCTCAGTCTGCAAAAATGCAATTAAATCCAGCAATGCTTCCTTCGAAAAAGATTGTAATGGCTTGTGCTCAGCTGCTGATTCATCTGCTAATTTGGGCTCTTGTAAAAAAGCTCCAACAAGTCCTTTAAAACCAGTTTCATTTTTAAAATTGCCAGCTTTTTGCGAGGATGAGGATGAACTTATCATATTAACAGCTCCGATCTCCATCGTTTCACCTCCTTTCGCTCCATAAAGTGGCTATTCATTTGTTAATAATTCCGTATACTTAGCAGCTTCCTCTGGTGATAAATTTTCCAATATTGCCGCTAAATTGTCTGCTTTAATATTCGATAAAATTTGCAATGCTTCTTGTTCTTGCATTTGTGAAATAATGGGGGCAGCTCTTTTCGCTGACATCGTTTCGTAAGTTTTCACAATATCCTGAAAAGCACGTTTATTTTCTTCTTGAATCGCCAGAAGATCGTCAATTTGCAGCTGAAGTTGTTCAATTTCTAGTTTATTTCGCTCGATTTCAGTATCTTTTCCTTCTAGTTCTAACTGCAATTGTTCAATTTGTGCTTCTTTATCTTTAATTATCCCTTCAAGCTCAATGGTATCTGCTTCTAAGTCTTCAATCGTTTTGCTTGGCTCTTCTTCCATCATTTGCGACAGAAAAGGGATCTTTTGACTGTATTCCTGAGCTTTTTCAAAAACATTAATGCCAGCAACTGAGAAAACAATTAACAGAACGACAATTAGAAATAGTACTGGGATAACTCCAGTGTAAAGAAACCATTGGAATTTATTCGCTTTTTTTCCTTCTACTTCTTCTGCTATTTTTGCCATCAAATCACCTAACTTCCTCGGTTCATATAAAGCTGAATCGAGATATCATCCATTTGTTTATTCTCAGTTGTTTTTAAGGAATGGAGAAAATGCTCCAAGTCCTTCTCGCGAATTTTTTCAAATTTCTTTACTTCTATATTTTTTTCCATCAGTTTTTCCTGAAATAAATGCATCCGATTACGGGCATTAATAACCATTTTTTGATAATGGTTAATTGTCTTTTCTAAATTCCCAATAAATTGCTGGTGGTGACGGATTTCGACAATCGATAAACCATTCTTAAGCTCTGCAGATTGAAAAGCTTCCAAATCTTCTTTTTTCCGCAATAATTCGTATAACTTTTCAGCGACCTCTTCAAATTTTTTAACTGCATCTTGATAAGTAAAGAGAGCTTCATCTTTCTCCCTTTCCTTCAAAGCTAATACTCTAGCAAACTTATAATGATAAGTCATCGGATACTCTCACCTTTTTCCATTAACTCATATAGAGCATTTAAGCTATCATGAAACGATGCCTTCTCGTCTGTTTCTTGCTTTAAAAAGCGAATAATGTCTGGATACAAACGAATAGCCTCATCGATTTGTCTGGAGGACCCTTTTTTATAAGCACCGATATTGATAAGATCTTCTGAATTAATATACGTGCTTAAAAGTTCTCTAAGCTTCTCAGCAGATTTGCGATGTTCTTCTGGAACAATATTATTCATAATTCTACTTACACTTTTCAACACGTTAATCGCAGGATACTGACCCTTATTAGCCAGCTCTCGGTCTAAGACAAAATGTCCGTCAAGAATTCCGCGAACCGTATCTGCGATAGGCTCATTCATATCATCACCATCTACTAAAACAGTGTAAAAAGCTGTAATCGAGCCTAGCATATTAGTACCTGTTCTTTCCAAAAGCTTTGGAAGTATCGCAAAAACGGATGGTGTATATCCTTTCGTTGTCGGTGGCTCACCAATTGCCAAACCTACTTCTCTCTGCGCCATCGCAACCCTCGTAACTGAATCCATCATCAGCATCACATTCAAACCGCGATCTCGAAAATACTCTGCAATAGCCGTGGCTGTGAATGCCCCTTTAATTCTCATTAATGCTGGTTGATCAGAGGTGGCGACAATAACGATCGAACGCGCCAAGCCTTCTGGCCCCAGATCACGTTCAATAAATTCTCGCACCTCTCGACCACGCTCACCAATAAGTGCAATAACATTTAAATCCGCTTTTGTATTTCTGGCAATCATCCCTAGTAACGTACTCTTTCCGACACCACTTCCGGCAAAAATTCCGACTCTTTGTCCCGTACCTACTGTTAGTAACGAATCTATCATTCGAACACCGACTTCAATAGATTCAGAGATAGGCGGTCGTTTTAACGGATTGGGCGGCTGTTGCTCAGTCAATACAGGTGTCAGCCCTTTTGGTAGTTCTTCTTCATCTAACGGCTTGCCAAGTGAATCAAGTACAGTGCCAATTAAACCGGGACCAATCTTAATTTCAAGAGGTTTGTGACTTGCCTCAACTAAACTTCCTGGAGAGATGTCATTAACCGTTGTATAGGGCATTAAAATAATATTTTCATCTTTAAAACCCACTACTTCAGCTTTGATTTTTCTTTTGTGCTTATGGCCGACATGGATATAGCAAACATCACCAATCGAACTTTCTGGGCCCTGTGACTCAATCATCAGACCTACTACTCGCTTAACTCTACCGTAATGTTTATATGTGTCTATTTGGTCAATTTGCTCTAATAGGTCAGCTAATTTCACATTATTCACTCTCCAGCAATTCGAATAACTTTGCTTTAATTTCCAAAAGCTGTTGATCTACACTTGCATCGATTCTTCCATTCGCTGATTCGATAATGCAGCTAAGCTCTGTTAAATCTCCGTCTGGATAAATATATAACTCCGTTTCCTTCGGGAAAATTTTAATTAAATCTTCCTTTTGAGACAAGAGAAGCTCATAGTGGGCTGGGTGTACGTGCAATTGAACTTCACGATATTCCCTTGCTTCTTTCAGCGCCCTTTTCACAATGCTTAGAAAATGGTCTGATTTTCCTTCAAGATGCTGACCAAGAATGCGTTCAGCCACTTTTAACGCAATGTCTAAAATAATGGGCTCTGATTCTTCAATCGTTCGATGATAATCTGTCTTGGAAAGGTTAACGATTTCCTTGGCGTGCTCAATCAGTTCATGCATTTGTTGGTAGCCTTCTTCTTTTCCTTGTAAAAAACCAGCTTCATAACCACTTTCCTGTGCCTGATTAGTTAACCTTACGACCTCTTCATCCCAATTATTTCTTTCTTCCTGCAGTTGAGCCTGCACCTGTTCTTGGAACGCTCTTGCCTCTGCAACAATCCTGTTTGCCTCTTCCTTCGCTTCATTCAAAATCTCTTTTTGCTGCAAGGAAATGTCGATAGCAGCCGCCTCAACGTCAGCCTCTTCGCTTTCCACTTTAAAGCTTCGAATAGAGATTATTTTATTGTTCTGCTCTTCAACATTAGACCAGCTAGATTTGATAAGCCTAGACAATGATATCATCTCCTCCGCCACGAGCGACGACGATCTCACCAGCTTCTTCTAGACGGCGAATAATCGCAACAATTCTTGATTGAGCTTCCTCAACATCACGAAGACGAACAGGTCCCATATATTCCATTTCATCTTTGAACGTTTCAACCATACGCGTTGACATGTTTTTATAAACAATGTTTTTCACTTCATCACTTGAAATTTTTAATGAAAGCATTAAATCTTCATTTTCACAATCACGAATAACCTTCTGAATAGCCCGATTATCAAGAGTAACAATATCTTCAAATACAAACATCCGTTTCTTGATTTCCTCAGCCAACTCTGGATCCTGGATTTCCAATGCATCTAAAATCGTTCTTTCCGTTGCTCTATCTACGCCGTTTAGCACTTCGACCACGGCTTCGACTCCGCCTGTTTGCGTATAATCTTGGGTGACGGTTGAAGAAAGCTTCCGTTCCAAGATTTGCTCAACTTCATTAATGATTTCAGGTGACGTACTATCCATAACCGCAATCCTTCGCGCCACATCAGCCTGCATTTCCTGTGGTAGTTCTGATAGTATTTGCCCAGCTTGAGTAGAATCTAAATACGATAAAATTAAGGCAATCGTTTGCGGGTGTTCATTTTGAATAAAATTGAGAATTTGCGCTGGATCAGCTTTTCTAGCAAAATCAAACGGACGCACCTGCAATGAAGAGGTTAGTCTATTTATAATGACAGACGCCTGTTCAGAACCTAATGCTTTTTCAAGAACGGTTTTTGCATAGCCAATTCCGCCTTGAGAAATATAATCTTGAGCTAGCGCAATATTGTGAAATTCCTCCATGATTTCCTCTTTTGCTTGAGAGTCCACCTTTTTAACCGAGGAAATTTCCAATGTTAGTTTTTCAATTTCTTCTTCACTTAAATGCTTATATACAGACGCAGATACATCAGGGCCAAGTGATATGAGAAGAATGGCTGCTTTTTGTTTTCCTGTTAATTCTTTTTGCTCTCTAATTGCCAACTTTCAAACCTCCTAGTCTTCTGAGATCCACGTCCTTAATAGTTTCGCAAAGTCTTCCGGATTTTCTTTTGCCATTTTTTCGAGCTGCTTTCTTCTTAAGCTTCCTTCAGTTTCTTGTTCCTCATTTACATCAGGAATTTGAACTTGTGATTCTTCTTCAAATTCTTCCATCTCTTCTTCCTCACGCTTTTTACGTGCTCTTACAAATAGGAAGATTAGAACAATTATAATTAAAAGTAACACTCCACCTAGCACATAAACCCACCAAGGAATTGCACTTTGCGGTTCTGTATTAAACTGTTGCTTGCCATTAAATGGTTGTACGGAAACAACTACCTTGTCTTGGATGTCTTCATCCGTTAATTCTCCATCAACTGTATCTTTATTAATTGTCGTTCTAACAATCGTACTTAACATCCTCGTGATATCGTCGACTCTCTCCTGCGGAAGTGAAGATTCATCATCTGCAATCGGAGGTTCAACCATTACTTGGATTCCTAAGTCTCTAATTTTATATGGACTTTCAATAATTTCTCTTCGGATCTTATTTACTTCATTATTAATCGTCTCTTCAATTCTTTCATAATCGCCATTTCCATATGCCCCTTCTTGGTATGTACCGCCCAGGGTGTCGGCAGGATCTTCAGCAGCGGGAACACCACCAACTCCTGCACCATTACCGGTAAAAGTCTCCGTAATTTTTTGAGCACTTACAGCGATTCCTTCCATGTTTTCTTCATCAACAGGTGTGACAAGATTTTCTTCACGATTTTCCTTTGTAAAATCGATATCAGCTGTTACCGAAACAACCACTTTATCTTGCCCCATTAACGTTCCAAGCATGCTTTGTACTTGACGTTGCACATCTCGTTCAATTTCTTTTTTAATATCATTTTGTGCCGTAAATGTGTCACCTGAAGAATTTTCATTATTTTTTAGATCAAAATACTCAAAATTTTGGTTTGAAATGACGATATTATCTGTAGGAAGATTTGGTACACTTTTTGAAACAAGATGGTACAAAGCATTGATTTGCTTTTCTTCAAATTGATAACCTGGAACAGTATTCAAAATAATTGCGGCTGTTGCCTCTTCATTTGCATCATTTACAAAGATCCCTTGTGTTGGAAGAGTAATCATCACTCTCGCATCTCTTACCCCTTCAACACCTTTAATTAAATTGGCTAATTCGGTTTGCATAGCGTCAAGCTTCATGACATTAAACTCATTATCCGTCATGCCAATTCCAGCATTTTGACTAAAGAAAGAATAGTCAATTCCACCTGTTTTTGGTAAGCCTTCTGCTGCTAACTCCACTTTGAGAGAATCCGCCTGTTCCTGCGGAACACTAATCGTTGTTCCACCATCAGAGATTTCATACTTAATACCTTTACCGTCTAGGTTTTCCTTAATAGTTCCAATTTCTGTTAAAGACAAATCTTTATATAAAGGAACCATATTTGATCTTGTCGTAAAAAAAATGACCAAAGAAAGAATAATGACACCTAACAGAATAGATCCGATAATGATCATTTTGTATTGTTTAGAACGGCCATTCCAGTATTCTTTTAAATTGTTAATATATTTCTGAAACGAAACTGTCATTCTTATCCCCCGGCTATTCTGTCTAATTATTGAGAGGGCATAGCCCCCTCAACTACTAAACTTGCATTCTCATAACTTCTTGATACGCTTCAATTACTTTATTGCGAATTTCCATTGTTGCTTGTAGTGTTACACTTGCTTTTTGGCTTGCAATCATCACTTGGTGTAAATCAACGTTTTCTCCCCTTGCAAGCTTTTCAGTCATAACATCCGATTGTACTTGGGCTTCATTGACTTTTTCAATCGATTGCTTAAGTACGGACGCAAAACTCTTCTGTGCCTCGTATGGTGTAACTGGAGAAGTCTTCACCTCAGAGTTCACTGGAAATACGCTCGATACATTCGGAAACGATATATTATTCATTTAAAATGGCTCCTTTTATTTCCCTATTTCTAATGCTTTCATCAGCATTCCCTTTGAGGCATTCAATACTGTTACATTAGCTTCATAAGACCGGGTTGCACTAATCAAGTCAACCATCTCCCTTAACGGATCAACATTCGGCATCTGCACATAGCCAAATTCATCGGCATCAGGATGTTCAGGATCATATACTTCTTTAAAAGGAGAATCATCCTCGACAATTCTTGAAACCTTCACTCCGTTTCCAGCTTCACTTTTATTCATTGCCACATTTAAAAATGAAGAAAAACCTCCTTCTTTCGGTTGAAGGACAACTGATTTACGACGATATGGAACCCACTCACCATTTACCTGAGTTGCTCTTGTTGAATCGACATTGGCCATATTCGATGAAATAACGTCCATTCGCAGTCGTTGAGAGGTCAGCGCAGAAGCAGAAGTGTTTATACTATGAAAGATGGACATGATTACTTACCTCCTTTTATTACCGATTGCAAAGTCTGGAATTTTCCGCTAATTCTTTCTGTTAGTGCATTGTAATAAATTTGATTTGTAGCTAAATCTGCCATTTCCTTATCCATATCCACGTTATTTCCATTATTGTTATACGAAGTTCGATTATTAGTTCTAATCATTACGTTTGATGAATCTTCTCCTCGGAAATTAAAATGTCTAATATCCGTCCGTTTTGCTGTCATTGAAGCATTTTGTGCATCATTTAACGCGGATTTAAAGCTAGCTTCTTTAGCTTTATAATTAGGAGTGTCAGCATTTGAGATATTTTGAGCAATTACCTTTTGCTTTGTTGACGAATAGTTTAAAGCACTCTCTAGTGTTGAAATCGTATTTGAAAACAGCTTCAATTTTTCTCACCCCCATTATTATACTTAATCCGTGTTAAGGGATTTTGTTGAAGATTGTAATATTTAGATGAAAAATGTAATACATACTTAATTGTAATGAATAAGGAATAATATGTCTATGCAATAATCGTTAAAAAAAATGGGATATATGACCTGTTTTCATTCATTTTGCATTAGGACTATATTATTTAAAACGTTAAAAGCTGATACTTTAGAATCATTATCATTATCCTTGATTATGACACATTTGCAACAGAAAGTGTGAGTTTTTTTACAAAAATCGACTTTTTTCGCATAAAATGTGCAACAAATCGTTTTGTCAATATATTTATTGATTATGTATAAAAATGTAAACGTATTCATGGACGAAAAATTACAAATTATTGCAACAAAGTTTATCAAAAAACACCCTTATTCAACCGCTCTGTAATTTTAAATTTTCTCGACCTATCTTTACATATACTTTACAAACTGATAGCTTATTTTTAGTTTTTCAGATATTGAAAAATCACAAATACGAGATTTTTGTTTGTTAAGCTTTGGCAGCTTACGCTAAGCGTAGAATACCCTTTAAAATGTTATTTTTCATAAATATAATTTTATACCCAAAGCTCCTGTTCGCATTAAAGTGTCCACCCTTTGTAGCAATCAACCTTTATATTTCGATTTCTTAAAAGAAAAAAGTGTAGACATGCTCGAGATATTCGAGTTTGTCTACACTTTGAAACAAAAAACGATTTATTGATGCAGCTTCTATCCTTAATTAATTTGTTCTAAGCTTATCAAGCTCAACGAGGAACTTGTCATTTAACACTTTAATATATGTCCCCTTCATTCCTAGTGAACGAGACTCAATGACTCCAGCGCTTTCAAGTTTACGAAGGGCATTGACAATTACTGAACGAGTGATTCCCACACGGTCAGCAATTTTAGAAGCAACTAGCAAGCCTTCTTGTCCGTTTAATTCTTCGAATATATGCTCAATTGCTTCAAGTTCGCTATATGAAAGTGAGCTGATTGCCATTTGTACAACCGCTTTACTACGAGCTTCTTCTTCAATTTCCTCCGCTTTTTCACGAAGAATCTCCATTCCTACAACAGTTGCCCCGTATTCTCCTAGAATCAGATCATCATCATGGAATTGCTCCTGTAATCTAGCTAAAATTAATGTTCCAAGTCTTTCTCCACCGCCAATAATCGGTACAATTGTTGTTAAACCATTTTGAAATAACTCTTTATTCTCAACTGGGAAAGCAGTGTACTCACTATCAATATCAAGATTTGACGAAGTTTCCTTAATGTTGAACAGATTGTTTGTATATTCTTCAGGGAACTGACGATCTTCAAGCATTTTAATCATACGATCGTTTTCAATCTTTTGATTAACCGCGAAGCCTAGCAATTTTCCACGTCTACTAACGATGAAGATATTCGCTTCAATCACTTCGCTTAACGTTTCTGACATTTCCTTGAAGTTTACTGGCTTACCTGCAGCCTTTTGTAATAAAGCATTAATTTTTCTTGTTTTTGTTAATAAATCCATTATTCTTCCTCCTATTTCCTTACAACCCTTGTTGCTTCGATTATTTTATTATTTTTTTAAGACCAATACAAAATATGTTGAAACTGAGAACGGCTGGCAACTAGAATCCATCTTCTTCAGCCGTTTAAAAAAACAACTACAATATAAATTGACTTAAATCTTTATTTTTGGAAATAGCACCAAGTTTCTCTTCCACATATTGCGGTGTGATTGTAACTTTTTCCATCGTTATGTCTGGAGCCTCAAATGATAGATCCTCCAGTAACTTTTCAAGAATGGTATGAAGTCTTCTTGCCCCAATATTGTCCGTATTTTGATTCACTTCAAATGCTACTTCTGCTATCTTACGAATAGCATCGTCAGAAAATTCAATTTGTATACCTTCCGTTTCTAACAATGCTTCATATTGTTTAATTAACGCATTGTCTGGCTCGATTAAAATTTTAAAGAAATCATCAACCGTTAATTTCGTTAATTCAACACGAATTGGAAAGCGCCCCTGAAGCTCAGGAATCAAATCAGATGGTTTGGCAATATGGAATGCTCCAGCAGCCATAAATAAAATGTGGTCTGTTTTGACTGAACCATATTTGGTTACAACAGTAGAACCTTCAACAACAGGAAGTATGTCACGCTGCACACCTTCGCGTGAGACATCCGCTGAAGAACCACCTTGATTCTTACTAGCGATCTTATCAATTTCATCAATAAAGATAATCCCTGATTGCTCTGCTCTGAGTACAGCCTCTTGTGTGACTTCATCCATATCGATTAACTTTTGTGCTTCTTCATTCGTTAAAACTTTTCTTGCCTCTTTTACAGTCAGTTTGCGCTTTTTCCGTTTTTTAGGCATTAGACCGCTTAATGCATCTTGCATATTCATGCCCATTTGCTCCATGCCAGAGCCTTGGAGCATATCAAACATTGAAGGCTGCTGTTCTTCTACCTCCACTGTCACGATTTCGTTTTCTAACTCACCCATCGCTAGTTTTTCTCTAACCACTTTTCTTTTTTCCTGAATGTTCATTTCCTCTGTTGGGTTTGGCTCCGGCTCTTGTTCAGATGAGCCTCCACCAAATAACATTTCAAGTGGATTTTTATAGTTGCTAGACTTTTTCGCTGAAGGCACTAGTAAATCGACAAGTCTTCTATTTGCATTTTCTTCAGCACGCTCTTTAACGCTTAACATTTTTTCTTCTTTTACAAGTCTGACAGACGTCTCAACTAAATCCCTGACCATCGACTCAACATCACGGCCTACGTAACCAACCTCAGTAAACTTTGTTGCTTCCACCTTAACAAACGGTGCCGAAACGAGCTTTGCCATTCGTCTAGCAATTTCCGTCTTACCAACCCCTGTTGGCCCAATCATTAAAATATTTTTCGGGTTGATTTCGTCCCGTAGTTTTTCATCGAGCAAACTGCGACGATAACGGTTTCTTAATGCGACGGCGACAGCTTTTTTAGCGTCTTTTTGACCGACTATGTATTGATCCAAACGTTCTACGATTTGCCGTGGAGTCAAGTTCTTTTCTTTTGTCACGTCTACATTCCTCCTAGCTCTTCAACAATGATATTTTCGTTCGTATAAACACATATCTCAGCAGCAATTTGGAGGGCAGCTTGAGCAATCTCTTTAGCAGTTAAATGCTCACCAGCATATCGCTTAAGGGATCTTCCAGCGGATAATGCATAATTCCCTCCTGAACCTATCGCTAACACCCCATCATCAGGTTCAATCACCTCTCCGGTCCCAGACACTAGCAGAATGCTTTCCTCATTCATCACAATCAACATTGCTTCTAATCTCCGTAATACCTTATCGCTCCTCCACTGCTTCGCAAGCTCAACAGCAGCTCTCTGAAGATTTCCATTATATTCTTCTAGCTTGCTTTCAAACATCTCGAAAAGGGTAAAGGCGTCAGCAACCGAGCCGGCAAACCCCGCTAATACTTTACCATTAAACAACTTTCTAACTTTCCTTGCTGTGTGCTTCATTACAACCGCATTGCCGAATGTAACTTGACCATCTCCCGCCATTGCGCACTTGCCTTTATGTTGTACTGCGAAAATTGTGGTCGCATGAAATTGATTCATACAGATTCCTCCTATTTGGGTGTTCATGCCCTCGGATGATGCTCCATATACGTCTTTTTCAAATAATCTTTCGTCACATGTGTATAAATTTGCGTCGATGATAGATTCTCATGTCCTAGTAATTCCTGAACCGTCCTCATATCTGCCCCATTATTTAATAGATGGGTTGCGAATGAATGTCTCAATTTATGAGGGTGTATTTTCGAGTTTAATGATGATTGCTCAACAATTTTATTTAAAACCGTTCTCAATCCTCGAGTCGTCAGCGGCCCACCGCGAAAGTTTACAAATAAAACATCATGTGACTGTTTATTTTGCTGCATGATCGCTTCACGGCCCTCTGTTATGTACCGCTCCAAAGCCTCTGCTGCAAAACTGCCAAAAGGAACGTAACGATCCTTTCTCCCTTTTCCGTGTACCAGCAGCGTAGATAAATCCATATCTATGTCCTGCAAGTGAATACTACAGCATTCACTTACCCTTATTCCAGTTGCGTAAAGTAATTCCAGTATTGCTCGATTCCTCTGACCAATTGGCTCACTAATGTCACAGGCCTGAAAAAGGATTGCCAATTCCTCTTCATAAAAGAAGTTTGGAAGCCTTTTGTCAACTTTCGGGATCGAAACCCCTGCAAATGGATTTTTGGAAACTAGCTTTTCTCTCAGCAAGAATTTATAGAAACTCCGAAGGCTTGAAATCTTTCTAGCAACAGACTTTCTTGATAACTTTTGATTAAATAATTTTGTCAAAAATAATCGAACATCCGAATACTCGACCTGCTCAAACTCCGTTATAGATTGTTCAGACATGAACAATCTAAAATCTAATAGATCCCCATGATAGTACTCGATCGTGTACTGGGAATAGTTCTTTTCAACTTGCAAGTATTGTAAAAACAGCCTTGTGACCATTTCGTCTTTACCCAACTTTATTCACCTCACAGGGCATAGCTATTCAATATTACCATACTAAACATCCGCACGCAAGATAATTTACAAATTTTTCACAAAGTTCTGAATTGTCCTTCGTAATTCTAAATAACATTCTTGCTTTTCTTTATTTTGTGATTCCTCCTGCATTTTATAATACGTTTGATAAATAATAAAGTTTCAAGTACTTTCCGTAAAACTTTCTGCAAAATTAGGCATAATTGCGCACTTAAAAGAGTGAGCAAGCTGCTCACTCTTTAACTTTGTGGCTCTTCCTTGTAGTCGCAATTCACACATTGGACCTGAATTCCTTTTTTAAGCTTTTTCTCAACTAGGAGACTTTCACATTTTGGACAGCTCCGAGGCAGCGGTTTATCCCAAGATATAAAATCGCATTCTGGAAAACGATCACAGCCATAAAAAATTCGTCGTTTTTTACTTTTTCTTTCTATGATATTTCCTTCATTACATTTTGGGCATTTAACACCGATTTCTTTAACAATTGGCTTTGTATTACGACAGTCCGGAAAATTGCTACAAGCCATGAACTTTCCATAGCGCCCCATTTTAAATACCATTGGACTTCCGCATTCAGTGCAATCTTCTCCAGCAGGCTCATCTTTAATCTCGACTTCAGCCATTTCTTTCTCTGCCTTCTTTAATTGCTTCTCAAAGTCTTTATAGAAGTCATCGATGATTTCAACCCATCTTGTTTTCCCCTCTTCTACATAGTCAAGATCCTGCTCCATTTTCGCTGTGAATTCCACGTCGAGAATTTCCGGAAAGAATTCCATAATTAATTGCAGGACGATTTCACCCAGTTCTGTTGGTACGAATCGCTTATTATCAAGGGCAACATACCCTCTTTTTTGTATGGTGTCCAGTGTAGGTGCAAAAGTAGATGGCCGTCCTATCCCAAGCTCTTCTAAAGTTCTAACTAAGCGCGCTTCGGTATAACGAGGAGGAGGCTGAGTAAAATGTTGCTTCGGTTCAATGTCCTTTTTCAGCACCTCATCCCCTTCTTTAAGGTCAGGGAGCATATTATTCTTATTCTCTTCTGTTTGATCGTCCGTACCTTCAACATATACCTTCATAAAACCAGGAAACTTGATTTTTGAACCTGTGGCTCGAAACAGTACATCACCATTTTGTAAATCAACACTCATTGTATCCATGACTGCCGGAGCCATTTGACTTGCCACAAAACGCTCCCAAATTAAGCGGTACAATCTTAACTGATCGCGGGATAAATACTCCTTCATCGTGCTCGGGTCACGAAGTGTACTTGTTGGGCGAATCGCTTCATGAGCATCTTGGGCATTAGAATTTTTCTTTTCTTTCCGCTTTTCTGTTTGTAAAAAGGCGCTTCCATAAGCGGATTGAATAAATTCTGCCGCTTCATTTTGAGCAAGCTCAGAAACCCGTGTTGAATCCGTTCTCATATACGTGATTAAACCAACTGTTCCTTCTTTCCCCAAATCAATCCCTTCATATAATTGCTGGGCAAGCATCATCGTCTTTTTCGCTCGAAAATTCAATTTACGAGCAGCCTCTTGCTGTAATGATGATGTTGTAAAAGGAGCAGCCGGATTCCTTTTTCTTTCCTTTTTCGTAACTGAAGTTACAGTAAACTTGTTTCCCTTGACTTGTTTTAGTATTGCGTCAACCTCTTCTTTAGATTTAAGCTCTACCTTTTCTTTGCTCACTCCGTAAAAAGAAGCATCGAAGGTATCCTTTCCTTTTAAAAACTGAGCGTCAATGGACCAATACTCCTCTGGTACAAAATCTTTTATCTCTTTTTCTCTGTCCATAATGAGTCGCACTGCTACTGATTGGACTCTCCCAGCACTTAAACCCTTTTTTACCTTTTTCCAAAGAAGAGGGCTAATATTATAACCAACGAGACGATCAAGAATTCTCCGCGCCTGCTGTGCATCGACTAGATTCATATTGATTGGACGTGGATGTTTAAATGACTCTTTAATTGCATCTTTCGTTATTTCATTAAAAACCACGCGACAGTCTGAATGAATGTCCATATCTAGACTATGGGCTAGATGCCAAGCAATTGCTTCCCCTTCACGATCCGGGTCAGCCGCTAGAAAAATTTTCTTCGCTCTTTTTGCAGCAGTCTTTAACTCTTTTAAGACAGGTCCTTTGCCACGTATAGTTATATATTTCGGCTCGTAATTATGCTCAACGTCAACACCTGTTTGACTCTTTGGCAAATCACGAATATGCCCCATAGAGGCCTTTACTTTATATTTTTTTCCTAAATACTTCTCAATCGTTTTCGCCTTTGCTGGCGATTCAACGATTACAAGAAAATCAGACATCAATTGTCCTCCTTAAGAGGGATTATAAGATTTAAACGATTTTTTTCGATGGGCAGTTTGTCCTTTTATAAGTACATTTATTATTCATCCCATATTTATCAGCATTTCCCATCGAAATCATACATAAAGTCTCTTCATTTAATTTTAAATATTCACTATTATTAAACAGGTAAATAGTAATTGTCAAGAATAGTATATTTTATCCCTGCAATTTCAAAACATAAAATATGTAATACCTGATGCAAAATGTATACCAGTTTTAAGATAATTTCAACCTTTTTTCGAAAAATTTATTTTTTGTTCATTTTCTAAAGGAGTGTTCAACACCGGAGAAGACATTGTTTGTTCGAAAAAAAACGGGCTTAAAAATTAAGCTCATCTAATATATCCTTTCCGTTCAATACAAGTTTTGCCCCCTGCTGAATAAGTTCATTTGTTCCAGCGGACGTGGTGCTGAATATATTTCCCGGAAGAGCAAACACCTCTCTTCCCTCATTTACAGCCCAGTTTGCTGTAATGAGAGAGCCGCTTTTTTGCTTTGCTTCGACAACAAAGATTCCATTGCTCATCCCACTAATAATACGATTTCTCAGCGGGAATTGCCACCTTAAAGGGAGTGAGTTTGGCGGATATTCGGATAAAACGAGCTGATTCCTCATCAATTCTATTGCTAATTCTTTATTTGTTTTCGGATAGATGTGAAATAAACCACCTGCGATAACAGCAATTGTCGCACCTCCAAGCCGAATTGATGTCTCATGGGCAATGGTATCAATTCCAGTTGCTAAACCACTAACAATGACGATCTCCTTCTCAATCAAGGCTGGGAAGATCGCCTCAATTGCTTTTCTTCCATATTCAGTAGCATTTCTTGACCCGACAACAGCGAGCTTTAGCTGCCGTTGCAACAAATCGATTCTCCCTTTCCCATATAGTACCCATGGAGGCTCGTAAGTCTCCCGTAAACGTTCTGGATACTCATCATCAAAAAGGGTGATCATGTGAATTTGATTTAATTCGTATTGGCGGATTTGTTCATAAATAGAATGGGAGTGAAGGTTATCAAGAAGATTTTTTGGTATTTGTGGGAGTGATGAAGGGAATTTCTTCTTTTCAAAAAGGGTTGACAGATCTGGATCATGTTTTAATAATTGATAAATCGTCTTCCAACCAATTCCTTTACAGTGTTGTAAGGAAACAAGCCTTCGTTTAAATTCATCCATATTATTGCTTCTCCTTTTATTATATGTAGCAGTTGATTTTTGATTGGTTTTTTCCACCTTTTTAGCACAACTAAAAGGCGTGCGAAACCTCGGTTTCACACGGAAGATGCCAAAAATCATAATCAACAATTTCGTTTAACAAAGCTAGCCCTTTCTTACAGAAAGGACTAGCTTTGTGCATTTCATTAATGTGTTTTACATTTTTCATAAAGTCCTTGTTCTTTTAAAACTTTAATTAATGTTTCACCCATAACAGAAGGAGTATCTGCTACGGCAATTCCACACTCATTCATAACGCGGATTTTTTCATCAGCGGTTCCTTTACCACCTGAAATGATGGCCCCAGCATGGCCCATGCGCTTTCCTGGGGGAGCTGTACGACCACCAATAAACCCTACTACCGGTTTTGTCATATTTGCCTTGACCCATTCAGCTGCCTCTTCCTCAGCAGTACCACCGATCTCACCAATCATAATGACCGCATATGTTTCAGGATCTTCATTGAATGCTTTTAAAACATCAATAAAATTCGTACCATTAACTGGATCTCCACCGATTCCAACTGCTGTCGTTTGACCAATGCCTGCTTCTGTTAATTGATGTACAGCTTCATAAGTTAGTGTTCCAGAACGCGAAACAACCCCTACATGACCTTTCTTATGAATATAACCAGGCATTATCCCAATTTTGCATTCGTCGGCTGTAATCACACCTGGGCAGTTTGGCCCGACGAGACGGGTTTTCTTCCCTTCCATATAACGTTTGACCTTGACCATATCTAATACAGGAATATGTTCAGTGATACAGATCGCAAGCTCAAGCTCTGCATCCACCGCCTCAAGGATGGCGTCTGCTGCAAACGGCGCAGGTACATAAATAACTGAGGCAGTAGCGCCAGTTGCATCCACCGCTTCTTTAACCGTATTAAATACGGGGACGCCTTCTACCTCTTGACCGCCTTTACCAGGTGAGGTTCCCCCCACAATTTTTGTTCCGTACTCCAGCATTTGTTTTGTATGAAAAAGGGCAGTGGAGCCTGTAATCCCTTGTACAATAACTTTTGTATCTTTATTAATAAATACGCTCACGAGATTTATCTCCTTTCTGATATCCGTCTAACAACATGGGTAAATAGTCATTTCCCAGCATACATTTTTAGCACATTACAATTAAAACGATTAAATCCATCGTGTTGAAGATATTATCCTACTAAATTAACAATCTTCTGTGCACCATCAGCCATTGAGTCAGCGGAAATGATTTCAATATCGGATTCAGCGAGAATCTTCTTGCCAATTTCCACGTTTGTCCCCTCTAAACGAACTACTAATGGAACGCTGAGTCCAACCTGCTTCGCTGCCTCAACAACTCCAGTTGCAATCACATCACATTTCATAATGCCACCAAAAATATTAACAAAAATGCCTTTTACGTTTTGATCAGAAAGGATGATCTTAAATGCTTCTGTTACTTTTTCCGCGGTTGCACCGCCACCAACATCTAGGAAATTGGCCGGTTCGCCGCCATAATGCTTCACGATATCCATCGTTGCCATTGCAAGCCCCGCACCATTAACCATACATCCGATGTTGCCATCAAGCGAAATATAGCTTAAATCATATTTAGATGCTTCAATTTCCTTCGGATCCTCTTCTTCTAAATCTCGGTATGCCAAAACATCCTTTCTGCGATAAAGGGCGTTTGAATCAAAATTTAATTTCGCATCCAATGCCATAACATTTCCGTCTCCTGTAACGACAAGAGGGTTAATTTCAGCAATGGAGCAGTCTTTTTCAATATATGCTTGATAAAGACCCAACATAAATTTGACGGCTTTATTCACCAATTCCTTAGGAATATTGATATTAAAAGCAATTCGTCTTGCTTGGAATGGTTGTAAACCTACAACAGGGTCAATCTCTTCTTTAAAAATCTTTTCTGGAGTTTTTTCTGCAACTTCTTCAATTTCAGTTCCACCTTCTTCTGAAGCCATTAGAACAACACGAGAAGTGGCACGATCTAGTACAAGACCAACATAATACTCCTTCTTGATATCGCAGCCTTCTTCAATCAATAAGCGTTTTACTTCTTTTCCCTCTGGACCCGTTTGATGTGTAACAAGCGTCTTGCCGAGAATTTCGCTAGCATATGTACGAACCTCATCTAAGTTCTTTGCTACTTTTACACCACCTGCTTTTCCGCGTCCCCCAGCATGAATTTGTGCTTTAACAACACACACTTGCGTTCCTAGTTCTTTCGCTGCTTCGACAGCTTCTTCCACGGTGAAAGCCACTTTTCCGTTAGGAACGGATACCCCAAAGCTTTTGAGGATTTCCTTACCTTGGTACTCGTGAATATTCATTTCCCATCCTCCTTATTGTTGTAAAAGGATTTTAAAAACTTTGGTATCGTTACAACTATTACCAACCTTTTACTGACCTATCTTACTTCCTAAAATTAGACTGCGCTTTCATTTTATAAGACTAAAAATAAGTTGTCTACCATTATGCCAAAAATAATAATTTTCTTTCTTGTCAATAAAATCTGAAATCTCAATTAGTCCATCTTTATTTTTGATTTTTGACTGCGCTATGATCAGCTGAACTCCCCTTTCTTCCTGCCTCCCGATTTGTTTTATAAATAAACGCAAAGACCTCCGCTACTGCTTGATAAAGCTCTTCCGGAATCGTCTCATTAATATTTAGTTTGCTTAATAGTTCTACTAGAGCAGCATCTTCCTGTATTGGAACCTCATGCTTTGCTGCTTGTTCTAATATGTTCTCTGCAATGATCCCTTTCCCTTTTGCAATTACCCTCGGCGCATCCTTCGTTCCACTTTCATAGCCTAAAGCTATCGCTTCTTTTCTCCGCTCCAGTTCTTCATTCTTCATATTCTAATATCAACTCCACTATAAGAACTAGATTGGTATTGATGCTCTTTCTTCTTTATCCTTGGGACGTCTTCTGCAGTTTGACGAAAGGAAATACTTGTTAAAGTAAATCCTAAGCGATGAAGGTTTTCTTTCAAGCTGTCGATAAATGGTTCAGCGATTGCCTTTATTTTTTCGGCATCATTAATAATAGTCATATTCATAATCCGGTTTTGAATTTGCATATCGACGATTAACTCATTGAGATGGTCTAACTCTAAATAAAAAAGCACTCGGCAATACGCCGGATCTATTTCACCATTTTCTTTTTTTCGGCCACTCCATTGCACCGTCAAATCCGTTTTCTTTTCCCAAAAGGAGAGGGGAACTTGCAATACATAATGGTTAAGAGGTGCTGATTCCTGCGATAAAAGCTGAACACCTGTAATTTTATGCAAAAGCTGTTCTGCCTCTCCCTTAGCTGTTCCAGACTGCTCTCCATTCATAAAACGGAGAAGAAGTGCTTTGAGAACGTCAAGCTTTTGAAGATCGCCCGTTTTATCAGACATGGATAATGAGTATTTCGACTCATAATCAAAGCCTATTTTTCCTGTTAGTGAACGAAGCATTTCTGCAACATTTTTACCTGAATCAAGCTTAATCAGTACCTCATGGGCATCATTGGCGACTTTTTGTAGCATCACCATTTCCTCTTTAGTAAATTGAGATGGAATTTTCTCTAGTATATTTGTAGGATTATCCAATAATTGTTGAAAAAAAGGCATCGTTTGCGGGATTTTGCCATCGGAGGAAAATAAAGATACAATTTGTTTCAGGTTAATCATACCGTTATCCACTTCTCTAGCAAGGGCGGCCTTAACAAATATACTTGTCAGTCCCGCTTGATTTTGGCGAAGCGCATCCTCAATTCTGCTTATTTCACTATTCCCTAAAGAAGTTCCATTAGCTTTATCGATTAGCTTGCTTGCTGCAAGCATAAGCAGTTCTCTCTCTTCCCTATTATCAATTATAGAAAGCTTTTGCAATAGAGAAAAGGCCGTTCCAGAAGTGGTTGTTCCCGAACTATTAAACCACTCTTTAAATAATTGAACAGTCGCTCTTTCCGTCATCTTCTCTCGACCCGTCAGAACCATTTCCTCAAGCAAACGGAGCAATTGCTGTCCATCCTTTGTTATGTGCGCAGAAGTGTTTAAATTGGCCCGTAACGCATCCATTAATTGATGCATTGGTTCATTTTTCACTGTTGTAAGCACACTGTTAAAAACCTCTTTTGTAAGCGGCAGTTGCCGCGACATCATTTCCTTTAATACCTCAAGTTTAGCTGGTTCTCTTTCTTGCTCTTGCAGCAATTGCACCGCTGTTTGAACAAGCTCTTTTGTAATAGGAAGCTTTTCATTCAACAACAACTGGATAAGCTCTTTATGTTCATTTGTCTCAGATAAGCCCAACTGCTTTAACAAGCTATGAATCGGATGATGATTGTTCCCGCCTGAATCTTCAATTGGTAAAACCTTCAAATGGATACGGCCTTCATTCGAATGGATTTGGAACCAATATTTCCCACCAGATGATAGAGGAACTTCAAGTTTTGCAATCATTTTTTGGTTTCCGACTTGCACCTCAGCAATCTGATTCGGAAATAGCTTGCCAATTCGTCCATAAATAATTTGCCCTGGTTGAAAAGTATTTGTTTGCCCACGTATATTCTGCTGTTTTTGCAAGGACTGAATAAAGTTTGAAATCATCTTCTTAATCCTCTCATTTCATCATACTTTTAATCGGTTCAAAGCTCTTTCGATGATATGGGGTTATTCCATGTTTTTCTAGAGCCACGAGATGTTCTTTCGTTCCATAGCCCATATTTCGTTCAAATTGATAGATAGGATATTCTCGATGCAATTGCTTCATTATCGCATCTCTCGTTACCTTCGCTATTATGGAGGCAGCAGCGATGGAAATACTGTTTGCATCCCCTTTTATAATCGCTTGTAACGGATACGGCGTATCCAGTTTCATCGCATCTATTAACAAATACTCTGGCACAATAGGCATTGCAGTAATTGCAGATAACATAGCCTTCTTAGTTGCTTCATAAATATTAACTTGATCTATTTCTTCTGGCTGGATTATCCCGATTCCAATTGCAAGTGCATGTTCTTGTATATAAGTATAAAACTCTTCACGTTTTGCTTCAGACAACTTTTTTGAGTCATCAAGACCTATTAGTTGAAAATCCTCCGGCAGGATTACGGATGAGGCAACGACGGGACCAGCTAACGGGCCACGTCCCACTTCATCAATTCCGGCTATAAACCTGTACCCTTGCTTATAAAGGTCCCGTTCAATACGAGACATGTGAGAGAATTTTTCCAGCGCCTGTTTTTTTTGTTGTAATCGCCGTCCGCACCTTTCGATTAAACGTTGCACTCCCTTTCGAGCATCAGGCCTTATTTCTTCAAGAAACGGGTCATTTTCATCTTTAATTTTTGCAAGTTTTTCTTCAATTTCTTTAATCGTGTACATCGTCAAGGTCAAATACCCCTTTTCTTAACAAGTTCTTATCATATGTATCGGTTCGGTCAGAAAAAAATAAAGACCTTCCATTTACTAAAGAAGGTCTTTACTTTTGCATTTTTTGGTTCATTTCTATCCTCAGATGGAAAGAAGGCGTGGTATTTTACACTTATTCCTCATATTGCGGCTTTTCAAAAGAAAGTGGTCCTAATTGTTCCGAACGAATATCGCGAATGACAAGCTCTGCCACTTTGTCATAATCGACTTCACCACCGCTCATGAGCGCGCCCCTTCTTTTACCGATCTCATTAAAAAGCGCTACAATATCTTCTGGAATGTATTGCAGCTGATAGCGCTCTTTTAAACGCTGTGGATATTCTTTCTCCAAGAAGCGCAAGCCATAGATGCTGACATCTTGGAGGTTTAAAATTGTATCTTTTATTGCTCCAGTAAGAGCCAGTTTTGATCCTACTTCCTGATCCTCAAATTTCGGCCACAAAATCCCAGGAGTATCTAATAATTCGAGCTCTTTTCCTACTTTAATCCACTGCTGTGCTTTCGTCACCCCAGGAGTATTACCGGTTTTTGCGATATTTTTCTTGGCCAAGCGATTAATCAGCGTCGATTTTCCAACATTCGGAATTCCGACAATCATCGCTCGTATTGCTCTCGGTTTAATTCCTTTTGCCTGCATTCGAGCAAATTTTTCCGTTAGGATCCATTTAGAAGCGGAAACTATCTCTTTCATTCCTGTTCCAGCCTGTGAATTAATTGCCAAAGCCTTTATTCCCTGCCGATCAAAAAAATGGATCCATTCCTTCGTTACTTCTTTATCAGCCATATCAGCTTTATTTAATAGAACCAATCTTGGTTTATGTTGAATGATTTCATCAATCATCGGATTTCGAGAGGAATGGGGTATTCTCGCATCAACTAGTTCAAAAATAATATCAACAAGCTTTAGCTTCTCTGTCACCTGCCGGCGCGCTTTCGCCATATGTCCTGGAAACCACTGTATCGTCATTGCAGCACCTCCTTACTGAACGGCATGTCCATTTTTTCCATACAATGTATTGTTTTGCTATTTTACAATTCGAATATCTTCCAATGGCCAATATATCATACTTGTACTACCTAAAACTTTTTCCATAGGAATTGTCCCGATATGACGGCTATCTTTACTATAACGGCGATTATCTCCCATCACAAATAAATGTCCTTCCGGGACAACCTCTTGGCCTGTAACTTCTTCAAGTGTAAATGGCTCTGTCAGCGGCCCATCAATGACTTGATTTTTAAAGTCATTGAGATACGGTTCTTCATACGCTTCTCCGTTGACATAGAGAGTGTCATTTCGATATTCAATCTTATCTCCTGGGAGACCGATTACTCTTTTTATGTAGTCTTTATCCTCTGGTGCATGAAAAACAATGATGTCAAATCTTTCTGGTTTGCCAATCTTATAGCTGAATTTATTCACAATCATTCGATCCTGATCATGTAATGTTGGCATCATCGATAAACCATCTACTACGATAGGGGCGAATAAAAAATAGCGTATAAAAGCTGCTAACACGACAGCAATAAGAAGTGCTTTTATCCATTCCCATAGTTCATTTTTTTTCTTAGCCACTTTCTGAATCCCCACCATTCTTAAAATACACTAAAATTACAAATCCCATATTATTAGAGTAAACTATGATAGCCAATGAAATCAAACAAAACAAGCTAGAGTAAACAGGCCCCCGACGGATAAATGCTTGCTTACGCTACCGTTGATTTAGCTCAATTAAGCGAAGCCTTTTGTGAGCTCCATCTTAATTAAGCCTTCACAGCTTAGGGTTTGCCATTTCTAATCTTGCTATTATGTAATAGTAGAAAAAGCAGAAACGGTTGTCAAAAACAGCCTTTTAACAACAAAGGAGCCTGCAAGTAAAAATCCTTAATAGATCTTTACATAAACAAGCTCCTTCCATTGTTAGGCAGCCGAATCAATTTCAATTCTTCTGCTTTTTTTGTTTAGCTTCAAGCATAAGTGCTGCTCTACACTTTTGTTATTATCGGATTTCTTTAATACGAGCTTTTTTACCACGTAGATTACGTAGGTAGTAAAGTTTAGCACGGCGAACTTTACCGCGACGAATAACTTCAAGCTTCGCAATTTTTGGTGTGTGTACTGGGAATGTACGCTCAACGCCTACACCGTAAGAGATTTTACGAACTGTGAAAGTTTCGCTAATTCCACCACCACGACGCTTAATCACAACACCTTCAAATAACTGAATACGCTCACGAGTACCCTCGACAACTTTAACGTGTACACGTACAGTGTCACCAGGGCGGAAAGCAGGAAGATCAGTACGAAGTTGTTCTTTTGTGATTTCTTCGATTAATTTTTGCATCGTTTTCAACTCCTTCCAACAGATGCTCATGCATCACTGTAGCTCACTAAATTGCAGCGGAACATCGTTATAAGACAAAGACTAACACATCTAAGTCACAAGAAGTATCATACCATAACGTTTCATCAACTTCAAGCTTATTTTTTAAGGCTTTCTATTTCATGAAGCCATTTTTTTTGTTCATCTGTTAGTTCAACCTTTTCGAGAAGATCAGGTCTCCGTTCGTACGTTCTCCTTAACGATTCTTTTGCTCTCCATTCATCGATGAGACGATGATTCCCGGAAATAAGTACATCGGGGACCTTCATTCCGCGAAAATCGGCTGGCCTTGTATAATGTGGATGCTCTAGCAAGCCGGTGCTAAATGAGTCTCTCATATGTGATTCTTCATTTCCAAGAACTTTCGGCAGCAGCCGAACAACGCTATCAATTACCACCATAGCCCCCAGTTCGCCCCCAGTTAATACGTAGTCACCAATTGATATTTCGTCTGTAATGACATGCTCTCGTATTCTTTCATCATAGCCTTCATAATGTCCACATATAAAAATTAAATGCTTTTCTTGCGCCAGTTCTTCTGCCATTTTTTGATTATAGGTTTTGCCTTGTGGACAAAGAAGGATGACCCTCGGCTTTTCACTCTCAGCCTGCTCTTTTAAATGGGTCACGGCATCAAAAATGGGCTGTGGCTTCAACACCATGCCAGCACCTCCACCATACGGATAATCGTCAACCGTTTGATGCTTGTTATCGGCAAATGCACGAAAATTAACGACCTGATAGGCAACAGCATTCTGTTCAGCAGCTTTTTTTAATATCGAGCTACCTAATACTCCTGGGAACATTTCTGGAAACAAGGAAAGGACATCAATTTTCATCATGATAGTAACCCTTCCATCGGTTCGATTAAAATGATCTGTTCTTTTACGTCAACCTTTTTCACAACCTGTTCAATATATGGAATCAATATATCTTTTCCATTTTTCCCTTTGACAACCCAAACATCATTTGCTCCAGGAGTTAAGATTTCCCTGACCTTGCCAATCTCTTCCCCATTTGTCGTAAATACGAGGCAGCCAATAATTTCATGAAAATAAAATTCATCCTCTTCCAGTTCTGTTAGTTGACTTTCATGGATTTTTAAAATGCCGCCTTTCATCGATTCCACTTCGTTCACATTTTCGTAACCCTTAAACGTTAATAAATCAAAATTTTTATGAACTCGATGGGTTGCCACAATTAATTCCACCGGTTCCTTTGAATCCGACATGAATAAATATAATTGATTGCCAGAAGCATAACGCTCTTCAGCGAAATCCGTTTTTGAAATAACTCGAACTTCACCTTTTATTCCATGAGTATTTACAATTTTACCGACATTAAACCATTTTTCCAACAGTCATCACCTCTACCGAATTTCCGCAACGACGCCGTCTTTTATGACAATTGTTTTGCTTGTAGCAATGTCCTCCCAAGCGTCTCCAATATTAACTTCAATGATCCCTTGAATTTCCTTTTCTTGCAGTTCACTACCTAAAGGTAGCATATGTAATTGTTCTATTTGAAAATCGAGAAGCTTCATTTTTTCTTGGCGAGTATGGAGTTCCTTCTCAAATTGTTTTGTTAAATTTCCCAATGGATATTTTTTCGTCTTCTCTAGCTTTTTTAACTCAAATCGAAGCTGTTCGCACTCTTTTTTTAACTGAAGCAAACTTTCTTCGTATTTTTGATGAAGTTCCGCTCTGCTTCTCTCTGTAAGCACTTGCTTGACGACAATTTTTTGAAGAATATTCATACTCTTTGCCTCCCTCATTTAATTATGAAAGGTTATTGCTAAATAATAAAAAGGATTTGTGTTTATATATAGTTGAATTTTAGCTCATTTCATACACCTTTCAGCTTCTCTAAAAGGTGTATGGAATGCAGGAGAAAGCTTGCTTTCGTATAGCGTTTCATAATCTCAAAGCTAAAATGAGCCAAAAATCGCACTATCAGCTCTTACAAAAAAAAGGAGGGGATTCTCCCTCCTTTTCGCTGTCATTCTTGTAGTCTAGAGCTTTACTCAACAATTTCTAAAAAGACTTTCTTCTGTCCAGTTGTTCCTGCGGCATAGACAACAGTTCGAATAGCTTTAGCAACTCGCCCTTGTTTTCCGATTACCTTCCCCATATCGCTTTTATTCACGTTTAGTTTATACGTAATCCGGTCAGACTCTTCCGCGACATCCACTTGAACATCCTCAGGAAAGTCCACAAGAGGCTTGACAATTGTTTCAATCAGCTCTTTCATACGTCTTACTTGCTGTGCTTAGCGTTATGGAATTTTTCCATAATGCCCTGCTTAGAGAATAAGTTACGAACTGTGTCAGATGGCTTAGCACCGTCTTGTAACCATTTAAGAGCTAACTCTTCATTGATGTCTACAATAGCTGGTTCAGCTACTGGGTTATAAGTTCCAACTGTTTCAATGAAACGTCCATCACGAGGAGAACGTGAATCAGCTACTACGATACGATAAAAAGGAGATTTTTTTGCTCCCATACGTTTTAAACGAATTTTTACTGCCATAATTAATAGCACCTCCGAATAGTTTCACACAAGATAAAATGATAACAGATTGATAAATAGTTTGTAAAGTGTTTTTTCTTGTCAGTTAATAAAATAATGTAAGATTTTATTGGAAAGGATTGAACGGCAGATTAAATCCACCTTTTTTCTTTCCTTTTTTCTTCCCTTTTTGCTGCATTCCTGTCATTTGTTTCATCATCTTTTTCATATCCTCGAACTGCTTTAATAAACGGTTCACCTCAGGGACTGATGTTCCGCTTCCTTTTGCAATTCTTTTTCTGCGACCAGCCGTAATGATTTCCGGATGAATTTTTTCCTCTTTCGTCATCGACTGGATGATGGCTTCGACATGGGTAATTTGCTTCTCGTCAATTTGCATATTGTTTAGACCTTTAATTTTGTTCGCGCCAGGCATCATCTTCAGAAGCTCGTCAAGAGGCCCCATATTGCGAACCTGACCAAGCTGCTCTAAAAAGTCATCTAAAGTAAAGGAAGCGGTTCGCATCTTTTTCTCCATTTCCCTTGCTTTTTCTTCATCGACATTTTCCTGCGCTTTTTCAATTAAAGTTAAAACATCTCCCATGCCAAGAATACGGGAGGCCATTCTTTCCGGATGAAAGGATTCTAACGCATCCAATTTCTCCCCGAGACCAATAAATTTAATCGGGGTGTTCGTAACCGAACGAATGGAAAGGGCTGCACCACCACGTGTATCCCCGTCAAGCTTTGTTAAAACAACTCCAGTTAAACCAAGCTGTTCGTTAAAGCTTGCAGCAACATTCACAGCATCCTGACCAGTCATGGCATCAACAACAAGGAAAATTTCATTCGGATTTGCGAGCTCTTTAATTTCCTTTAACTCGCCCATCAAAGCCTCGTCGACATGAAGGCGACCAGCTGTATCAATTAAAACATAGTCATGATGGTCTTCCTTTGCTTTCGCAATTGCTTGTTTCGCAATTTCAACAGGACTCACCTGATCACCAAGTGAAAACACTGGCATATCAAGTTGTTTGCCAAGTGTTTCAAGCTGTTTAATTGCTGCAGGTCGATAAATATCCGCTGCTACAAGCAAAGGGGTTCGATTATATTTCTTGCGAAGTAAATTCGCGAGCTTTCCCGTCGTTGTCGTTTTTCCGGCACCCTGTAATCCAACCATCATGATGACAGTCGGCGGACGATTCGATACAGCAATCTTGCTTTCCTCGCCCCCCATAAGATTAGTGAGTTCCTCTTTCACCACTTTAATAACCTGTTGGCCAGGAGTTAAGCTTTTTAACACTTCTTGCCCGACAGCACGCTCGCTCACTTTTTTGACGAATTCCTTAACAACTTTGAAGTTAACATCCGCTTCTAATAGAGCAAGGCGAACCTCACGCATCATCTCTTTGACATCCGCTTCAGAGACTTTCCCTTTACCACGGATTTTTTGCATGGTACTTTGCAGTCGGTCGGCTAATCCTTCAAATGCCATCTTGCCGCCTCCTAATCCAATTTCTCAAGCTCAGCTATTGCTTCAAGCAATGCCTGCTTCGACGGAGCATCTTTGTCTAATACTACTTTTATTTCATTCAGTAGCTTGCTCCGTTTTTGGAATTTATCGAATAAAAGTAGCTTTTCTTCATACTCCTCGAGCATTGCTTCTGTGCGCTTTATATTATCGTACACAGCCTGTCTACTCACACCGTATTCATCAGCAATTTCCCCTAAAGAAAAATCATCAAGATAGTAAAGAGACATATAGCTTTGCTGTTTTGGTGTTAACAAGGATTGGTAAAAATCATATAAATAATTGATTCGCGTCGTCTTTTCGAGCACACCGCATCCCTCCTTGTTAAGTGAAAAGCCTTTACATTGACAGTTTACACGCATCGATATGGGATGTCAACGTAGGTTTCCGGAAATATGATGAGTTTTTTGGGAATTATGCATTTTTTTACGAAATTGTGGCATGTTTTCCCGGAATTATTACCAATTTTTCCAGAATTAATCGTTTTTTTCGAAAATCTAAAACTAAAACAAAATGCCCGGCACAGCAAAATACCGAGCATTCGACGATTATTCTATCTCTTCTTTTTCCACTAAATCGGCAAATAAGCCATAAACGTATTGCTCGGCATCAAATTCCTGCAAATCATCCATTTTTTCACCGAGGCCCACGAATTTAACAGGAATGCCAAGTTCATTACGTATTGCTAGCACAATTCCACCTTTCGCAGTACCATCTAATTTTGTCAATACAATTCCGCTTACATTGGTCGCTTCCTTGAAAGTCTTCGCTTGAATTAATGCATTTTGACCAGTCGTCGCATCAAGGACTAAAAGAACTTCATGCGGTGCACCTGGTATTTCTCTTTCAATGACACGCTTTACTTTTTCCAATTCTTTCATTAAATTAACCTTATTTTGCAAGCGTCCTGCTGTGTCGCAAATTAATATATCCGCATTTCTCGATTTCGCCGCTTGAACAGCATCGAACATAACTGCTGCTGGATCAGAACCTGCTCCCTGTTTAATGACATCCACTCCAACTCTTTCTCCCCATACCTCAAGCTGTTCGATTGCCCCCGCTCGGAAAGTATCACCTGCAGCAAGAACAACCTTTTTACCATCAGCTTTGAATTTGTGAGCAAGCTTTCCAATTGTCGTAGTTTTTCCAACGCCATTAACTCCAACAAATAAAAGAACCGTCAACCCTTCAGCTTGGATGTTTAAAAGTGACGTCTCATCTTCTCCACCTTGATAAATTTCAACAAGCTTCTCAGAAATAACGCTTTGCACTTCAGCAGGATCTTGAATATTTTGTCGTTTTACTTCCATTTTCAATTCTTCAATTAACTCCATTACTGTTTCAAAGCCGACATCAGCTTGAATTAAAATCTCTTCAAGTTCTTCGAAAAAATCCTCATCCACTTTTCGATAACGGGCGACGAGATCATTGACACGGCCAGAAAAACTGTCTCTCGTCTTCGTCAAGCCATCCTTAAACTTTTCTGTTACCGCATCGGTTTGCTTCGTAATCTTTTCCTTTAATTTCTTAAAAAAACTCATTTTTTATCATCCTTTACCATTTGCAATCTTCACGATTTTACTAGTTCATTCGTTTCTTCTAGTCTTACAGATACTAATTTTGAAACACCAGACTCCTGCATGGTCACACCATACAGAACATCTGCACCTTCCATCGTCCCTTTACGATGGGTGATGACGATAAACTGCGTTTCATGACTATATCGTTTTAAGTATTGACTAAAACGATGAACGTTCGCCTCATCAAGAGCCGCTTCCACCTCATCCAAAATACAAAACGGAACAGGTCTTACCTTTAATATGGAGAAAAGGAGGGCAATTGCTGTTAACGCTCTTTCGCCACCAGAAAGCAAGCCAAGATTTTGTAACTTCTTGCCTGGTGGTTGTGCCACAATTTCAACACCAGTATTTAATAAATCATCCGGATCAGTAAGGCGAAGATCAGCTCGTCCACCGCCAAAGAGCGCTTGGAAAACGGATTCGAAGTGCGAACGAATACCATAAAACGTTTGTTCAAAGCGTTTTTTCATCTCTTCATCCATTTCGCCAATGACTTGGAACAAGGTATCCTTTGCCTCTTGAAGGTCGTTTTTCTGTTCCAATAAAAATTCATAACGCTCTGAAACACGTTCATATTCTTCAATTGCACCGAGATTAACAGTTCCTAATTCTTCGATTGCTAGCTTAATAAGCTTTACTTTCTTTCTCGCCTCATCGACCGGTATCGTTAACGAATATTCTTCCTTCGCTCCTTCATAGGAAAGCAAATATTCCTCACGTAGTCGCGCTAAGCGATTTTCAAGTTCCACATCAAGACGTGTTAACTTCACTTCTTCATCCTTTAATATGCCGATTATCCCTTTATGCTGACGTTTTAACTCTTTCACTTCAAGCTCCGCATCCTCCACTTGATTATGGAGTTGAAGACGCTCCTCGCGCCGAGCAGAGATTAACTTCATCGTCTCATTTTTATCCTGAGCCTTACGATTCGCTGCTTCTTCTAAATGTTCCTCTCCAGATGTACTATCGGTCATTTCTGATGAAAGCAACTGTAGATCCTCAGAGATTGTTGCATAGGTTTCCTTATTTTCTTCAAGCTCAAACATCGTTTTCGCAAGTTTTTCACGTGCATTGCGTGATTGTTCATTTTTCGCTGCAAGCATAACCTTCAATTCGCTAATTTCCTCGACTAATGCTTCTTTAGATGAAATTTGCGAATTTTTTTGTTCTGTCAAGATAGTGATTTCCTTGTCCAATTTTGCTTTTTCTTTTTCAGAAACAGCTAAAAGATTTGTTAATTCCTCTTTTCGAGCCGTGAGTTTTTCTTTTTCTTCCCCATACTGAGAAATATTCATGTCGTACAAGGTAAGTTTTTCATTCATATTCTTTTCTTCTAGCTCAACCTCTCGAAGCTCACCTTTTATGGATTGCTCTAGCAAACGGAGTTCTTCCCCATTTCTTCTGAGCTCATCAAGATGGGCTTCTTGAGCTTGAATATTGGATTTAACTTGCTTAACTTGCTCTTCTTTTACAGCGGTTTGCTGCTCCATTTCCCCAAGCTTTGCAATTAATTCCTCTAGCTCACCTTTTCTACTTAAAAGGGAAGACGACTTTTGCTTTAAGGCACCACCAGTCATTGCTCCACCAGCATTAACAACGTCCCCATCCAAAGTAACGAAACGACAGCGATACTGAAGAACTCTCGCCATTTCATTAGCACCTTTAAGGTCTTTTGTAATTACGACATTGCCAAGGAGACTTGAAACCACCTGACTATATTTCTCATCATGGCGAATAAGCTCAGCAGCAATCCCAACATAAGCTGGGTGCATACTAATTGATTGCTGCTGTTGATAGGACAATGATTTTCCTTTAATTACATTTAACGGTAAAAATGTCGCCCTTCCGAACGAATTCTTCTTTAAATATTGAATAGCTTGACGACCGCTCTCTTCGTTAGCTACTACAACATGTTGCATCGCACCGCCAAGAGCCGTTTCAATTGCGACTTCATACTCTTTTGGAACTTGAATAAGCTCGGCAATTGCCCCTTCAATACCAGAAAGTTTGCTGTCTCTTGCTTTTAAAATCTCTTTAACACCTTGGAAGAATCCGGAATAATCGTCTTCCATCTCTTCTAACATATCTTTTCTTGATTTTGCCTTTTGCAAATATTGATAGGCTTGATAGAGAGTCTTTTCTTGCTTGTCATATTGATTACGCAAGTTTTCAAGCTTATTTTGCTCGTTTCTAAAAATATGCACCTGCTGTTCCAGCTCTTTTTGCACTTCCGATAATTTCGCAAGAATACCTGCTCGTTTATTTTCGATAAGACGACGCTCTTCTAAATATTTCTCATTGTCCTCTTCCAAACGTTTGCTGCGATGATCTTGCTGTCCAAGCTGAGCCTCAACATTTTGAAGTTCATTTTTATATGTGGCCTGCTGATTCAAAATTTCGATATAATCACTTTTTAAAGATTCAATTGTCTCTTCGATATTTTCACTGAAAAGCTTTAATTGATTTTGCTTTTCTACTAAGGTTACCTCAATCTCTGCTGCTTCATTTTCAAGGGCAGCGGCCACCTCTTCTTGCTCTGCTTTTTCCCTTGTAAGTTCATCTATCTTCAATGATAATGTTTGAATATTCTTTTCAAGTTGTTCTTTATTTTGCTTTGCGTTCTTTTTTCTTTCCTTTAAAACCTCCTTCCGTCCTTCAAGTTTTTCTAATTCTTCACTTGCATGAAGGAGAACGGTTTGAAGATCATTGATCGATTCATCTAAGGCAGCAATTTGCTCTCTCATTTCCACTACTTTTGCTTCTTTTGTTTGCAAAGTGGAAGACAACTGCATTTCACCTTGTTTATGATTTTCTAATTGGGTGGATAATTGCTCCCATTTTTCGTGCAAATCTTCAATCTCATAAACGGTAAGAGCTACCTCAATTTTTTCAAGTTCCTCCTTTTGCTGAAGATAATCTTTTGCAATAGAAGCTTGAATTTTTAATGGTTCCACTTGCCCTTCAAGTTCATGAATAATATCATTGACACGATTTAAATTTTCCTGTGTTTCTGAAAGCTTCCCTTCCGCCTTCTTCTTTCTTGTTTTATATTTTAAAACTCCTGCTGCCTCTTCAAAAATCGTCCTTCTTTCTTCAGCCTTACTATTAAGAATTTCTTCAACTCTTCCTTGGCTGATAATTGAAAACGCTTCTCTACCGAGACCGGAATCCATAAATAAATCAACAATATCTTTAAGGCGACAGCTTTGTTTATTAATAAAGAACTCACTATCTCCAGAGCGATAAACTCTTCTTGTAACACTTACTTCTTGATAATCAATCGGCAAAAATTGATCCTCATTTTCTAAAGTTAAAGTAACTTCAGCAAAGTTCAGTGGTTTTCTCGAATCGCTACCTGCAAAAATAATATCTTCCATTTTTGCTCCACGAAGGGATTTAGCTGATTGTTCTCCAAGCACCCAACGGATAGCGTCCGTAATATTGCTTTTTCCACTTCCGTTAGGTCCAACAACTGCTGTCACACCAGGTACAAAATCGACCCCAATGCGTTCAGCAAAAGATTTAAACCCTACTACATCCAAACGTTTAAGATGCACGTTTGTATCCCCCTTCGCTCCTTATCATCTATCGGTTACACTAGCCAAAAAATCCTCTTATACGCTTATTCTAAAGATGTGCTTTTAGTTTTTCGAGAGCCATTTGGGCTGCATGCTGCTCTGCTTCTTTTTTTGATCTACCTGTGCCTACTCCTACCTCTTCCCCATTCAAAGAAACTTGGGAAATAAACTCCCGATTATGAGCGGGCCCTTTTTCTTGCAAGACCTTGTATTCTATTAAACCAGATCCGTCTCTTTGTACATGCTCTTGCAATTGACTTTTAAAATCCATCACATGAGAAAAAGCACCAGCATCAATTTTCGGAAATACAACTTTCTCTAAAAATCGCACGACGGCCTCAATTCCTTTATCCAAAAACAAAGCACCAATAAACGCTTCAAATACATCTGCTAGCAAGGCGGGCCTTGTTCTCCCTCCTGTCATCTCTTCCCCTTTGCCTAATAGCACATACTCGCCAAAGGTGAGTTCGTTAGCAAATGCCACTAAAGAAGGCTCACAAACTACTGCTGCTCTTAATTTTGTAAGCTCTCCTTCACTCATTGTTGGATACTTATTATAAAGAAATTGAGACACCGTTAATTCAAGAACTGCATCCCCTAAAAACTCCAGCCTTTCATTGTCATCATAAGGCTTTTTGCGATGCTCATTCACATATGATGAATGAGTAAAAGCTTGTATAAGTAATTTTACATTGGTAAAATGCACACCTATTTTATCTTGAAATTCTTTAAACTGTCTATCCCTATTTCGTAACGCAAATTTGTCCTTATCTTTACCACTTTTACGCATCCTGCATCCACCTTGCTATATTTTTACATTCTAGATTCAAGTGTACTTTTATTTCCTTTAAAACGCAAAGAAATTCTTTAAATGCCCATCATCATGAAGGAGCTTTTTAAAGAAGCTGCTTTTTTAATCAAAAGCTCTCCCTTATAGAAGAAAGCCCCGTTAAAAACGGAGCTTTTAAAAAAGACCTTGCATTATGAATTGGCTTGTATGTAATTAACTGCGTCACCAACTGTTTGGATTTTTTCAGCATCATCGTCAGAAATTTCCATATCAAACTCATCTTCTAATTCCATAACTAGTTCAACAACATCTAGTGAATCAGCACCAAGATCTTCTTTGAAAGTTGCTTCAAGTTTTACTTGAGATTCTTCCACGCCAAGGCGGTCAACGATAATTTTTGTTACTCTTTCTAGTACTTCTGCCATGCTTGTTCACCTCCCCTCAAGCCATTATAGATGATTTTATTTTAAATTAAAATCTCGTTTTCATTTTTTATAGATAAATCTTTAATTCGCATGCTTGTGAATGTCTTCATTTCCTTAAAAGCCTCTGCCTTTTCCGCTTCTTAATGGCAACACCTATGCAACTTTAGGTGTTCCAACGGTCATTCTACATGATCATTCCACCATCAACATGTAAAGTTTGACCAGTCATATAACGGCTATCTTCAGAAGCCAAGAAAACAACCACTTTTGCAATATCTTGCGGTTCACCGAGACGAGCAAGTGGTATTTGCTTTAGCATTTCCACTTTCACATCTTCATTTAATTGATCCGTCATATCTGTCGTAATAAAGCCTGGCGCAACAGCATTCACAGTAATTCCCCGTGATGCCAACTCCTTCGCAGTTGTTTTAGTTAGGCCAATCACCCCAGCTTTAGCGGCAACATAATTGGCTTGTCCAGCATTTCCGCCTACGCCCACGATCGAGGAAATATTAATGATTCTCCCGCTTCTTTGTTTCATCATTTGACGAGTGACCGCTTTTGTACAAAGAAAGACACCTTTTAAATTTGTATCGATAACCGCATCCCAGTCTTCTTCCTTCATACGCATAAGCAGATTATCTCGAGTGATGCCTGCGTTGTTAACTAATATATCAATAGTACCAAACTGCTCTACTACTTGTTTCATCATAGTGGAAACAGAATCACCGTCTGCAACATCTGCTTGGACAGCAATTGCCTTACGGCCTAAAGATTTGATTTCAGCCACAACATCGTTTGCCATCTTTTCACTACCAGCATAATTTACCGCTACATTAGCACCTTGTCTTGCCAGTTCCAATGCTATTTCTCTTCCTATTCCCCTTGATGCACCAGTTACTATGGCATTTTTCCCTTCAGTTTTCATTGTACTCCCTCCTTCAAGGCTTCATACACAATCTTAAAGCTTTCTTCATCTGAAATAGCATAAGTTGCAACGGTGCGATCAATTTTTCTCACTAATCCTGATAGAACTTTTCCAGGACCAATTTCAATAAAAGTATCAACACCAAGTCCGATCATTCTTTTCACTGTATCTTCCCATTGAACAGGGGAATATAATTGCTCAATTAATTTTTCTTTAATCTCATTAGGCTCTACCATCTCTGTTGCCGATACATTTGCGATAACAGGTATCGCTGCTTTTTCAATCTTTACCTCATCGAGAACAGCTGCTAATTTAGCAGACGCTGGTTTCATTAAGCTTGAATGAAACGGCCCACTGACCTCCAAAGGAAGAACCCTCTTAGCGCCAGCTTCTTTCGCTTTAACGGAAGCTAATTCCACTCCTTGGCGCGAGCCAGAAATAACAATCTGACCAGGGCAATTTATGTTCGCTAATTGAACAGGCTGTCCCCCAGCCGCGATCTCTGCCGTAACTTTCTCAAGTTCATTGCGCTCTAACCCCAATACCGCTGCCATCGTCCCCTCTCGATTAGGAACGGCTTCTTCCATAAATTCTCCTCTTTTTCGAACAGCGTAGACCCCATCTTCAAATGAAAGCGCGCCTGCTGCAACAAGAGCTGTGTATTCACCCAAACTATGACCGGCAACAAAGTCGGCTCTAATGTTAGCTTGCTCAAAATAATGTAAGATTGCAATGCTCGTCGTTAACAACGCTGGTTGGGCATAAGTTGTTAATGTCAGTTTTTCTTGCGGTCCTTGAAAAATAATGTCTGAAAGAGCAAATCCTAATCTTTTATCTGCTTTTTGAAATATGGCCTGCACTGATTTATCTTTTTGCGCAAGTGTTTGTCCCATTCCAACCGTTTGGGAACCTTGTCCTGGAAATATAAAAGCAATTTTCCCCATTAAAAATCTCCTTTCGGTAGATTAATTCGATTTTTCTTCGATCGTTACTTTAATTGTTTGGATCACTTCTTTTTGAACCATTTCACGGGTTTGACGCACTGCATTATAAAGTGAGTTTGCATCTGAAGAGCCATGTGTTTTAATGACAGGAGCCTTTAAACCAAATAATCCAGCGCCACCATACTCAGAGTAATCCATTTTTGCCTTTAAAGCCCTTAAATTAGGCATTAAAACGGCAGCGGCAAGCTTCGATTTTAAATCACTGGAAAGAGCGGCCTTCAGCATACTAAATACAGACATCGCTGTTCCTTCGATCGTTTTTAACACCATATTGCCAGTAAATCCATCCGTGACAACTACATCAGCAACGCCATCTAATAAATCGCGAGCCTCGACGTTTCCAATAAAATGAAGATCAGAGTTCTGTAATAGATCAAATGCCTGCTTCGTCAATTCATTGCCCTTTTTCTCTTCCGTTCCAATATTTAAAAGTCCAACTCGCGGATTTTCAACGCCTCTAACCTTGTCACAATAAATCGATCCCATTATTGCGTTTTGTAATAAGTGCTCTGCTTTTGCGTCTACGTTTGCTCCGACATCAAGTAATAGAAATCCTTCTCCGCCAATTGTTGGCAAGGTCGGGGCGAGGGCAGGCCGATCAATTCCTTCTATGCGGCCAACAACAAATAATCCTGCCGCCATTAATGCGCCTGTGTTTCCAGCTGAAATACAGCCATCAGCCTCTCCATCAGCGACAAGCTTCGCAGCAAGCACCATCGATGCGTTCTTCTTTCTTCTCACTGCACGAACAGGTTCATCTGTCCCTAAAATCACTTCTTCAGTATGTACAATCGAAATTCTTTCTTTATTTGAAAGATATTCCTTAATCTTGCTTTCATCACCAACTAACATTATTTCCAAGTCAGAAAAGGCCTCAATGGCCTTCATTGCTCCAAGGACAATTTCCTTTGGGGCGTTGTCTCCACCCATAGCATCAATGGCTAATTTCATTATGCCTCATTCCTTATATTCAGTTTAGTATAACAATGTTTTAGGCATGCGAGCGATACATTTCAAAATCACCTTTAAAAACAATCTCGCTGTTCACATAACTTGTTACTTCAACGAGTGTGCGTCCAGTTTCTTCATCAATATTAAGAACCTTTGCTTTTGCGACCACTCTTTCACTTACTTTTACTGAGCGGGTAAAACGGATATTCGCTTTAGCTGTTAATGCGAGTTCATCATTGATCACAGCAACCGCCAGTGAGTTAGCTTGAGCAAATAAATGGTGCCCTCTAGCAATTTGGTTTCGTTTGAATACATGTTCTTTTTTTATATCTAAGATAGAAATCGCTGACTGATCTAAATCCATATCAATGATTTCCCCAATTACTTCATCAATTGGTAAAGAGCGAACCTCATCCTCAAACGTTCTTTCTGCAACGTTTTTAATCCGCTCCCTAAGTTCAGGGATCGATAACTCTAACCGATCTAATCTGATCGTTTGCACACTTACGGAAAATTTATCTGCCAGTTCTTCATCTGTGACAAACGGATTTTCTTTGATTGTCTCTGTTAAAAGCGCTTGCCGTTCTCTTTTATTTCTTCTCATTTATGACACCGTCCAAGATATTAAGACTAGGTACTAATAGTAGTATATGATTAAAAAATACAGATTGCAAGAAAGAATTCTTCCTGTAAACTATTCTAGTAATGCTACCGGGCCACATTAGTCCAGCTTTTCACCTTTTAATACTTCTGATTTATGAAGATATTCTCGTAAATCAGCATAACTAGGAGAATGCCAAAAATCCTCCGATTGAATCATCGCCGCCGCATCGTTTCTTGCTGTTTCTAAAGTACGATAATCATGGACCATATCTGCTAATTTAAACTCGGGTACACCACTTTGCTTTCTTCCAAAAAAATCACCAGGACCTCTTAACTCCAGATCCTTCTCACTTAAGACAAAGCCATCGTTCGTCTCAGTCATAATTTGCATACGTTCTTTTCCAATCTCTGTTTTTGGATTGGCAAGTAATATACAATAAGACTGCTCACTCCCCCTGCCGACACGACCACGAAGCTGGTGCAATTGCGCTAAGCCGAAACGTTCTGCATCATAAATGACCATGAGCGTTGCATTCGGCACATTAACTCCGACTTCCACAACAGTTGTGGAAACGAGAACTTGAAGTTCATTTTGGCTAAAAGCTTTCATAACTGCATCTTTTTCATCAGCATTTAAGCGACCGTGCATTAATCCGATCTGATAACGACCTTCAAAGTATGTCATAAGGGCAGCGTGAACATCTATCGCATTTTGAACATCAAGCTTCTCTGACTCTTCGATCAATGGACAAATAACGTATGCCTGCCTACCCTTTGCTAACTCTTTTTCCATAAACGCCAATACTCGTTCAAGCATTTCATGTTTCGCCCAATAAGTTTCAATTGATTTTCTTCCAGCAGGCATTTCATCTATGACTGAAACATCCATTTCACCAAAGACAGTGATCGCAAGCGTTCTCGGAATTGGAGTAGCGGTCATAAAGAGTACATCGGGATTTTCTCCTTTCTCGCGCAGGATTTTCCGCTGCTCGACGCCAAAACGATGTTGTTCATCGGTGATAACTAGACCAAGCTTATGAAAATGTACCTCATCTTGAATTAAAGCATGCGTACCGATTAAAACATCAATTTCCCCCAATCGCAGTCGCTCAAGAATTTCTTTTCTTTTCTTTCCTTTCACAGAACTTGTTAAAAGTTCACATTGAATATTAAATGCTTGCAGTAAGCCAGTGAGCGATTCCGCATGCTGCTCTGCCAAAATCTCAGTCGGCACCATCAAAGCTCCTTGAAAACCAGCAGAGATACTAGCAAATAACGCAATCGCTGCGACTACTGTTTTTCCTGAACCAACATCGCCTTGAAGGAGTCTGCTCATCCGATACGGAGACTTCATATCTGCTAAAATTTCGTTGACAACCCTTTTTTGAGCGTTGGTCAACGGGAAAGGCAACGAATGGAGAAAAGCTTTGAGTTTTTTTAAATCATAGCTTTGCATGACACCTTGTGATTGTTCTCTCTCAAACTTTCGTAAAGCCTGCATTTTTAATTGAAAATAAAGAAACTCCTCGTAAACAATCCTTCTTCTAGCCTGCTTAATGTCATCATCATTAGAAGGAAAGTGAATCATTTTTATTGATTCTTTTCTGCTGGGAAGGCGATATTTTGCGAGAAGATCCTGAGGCAAAGTTTCATGGATTATGTCACCGTACTGTTGAAAAGCTAATTGCAAAAAACGGCGAATTCCTTTTACTGTTATCGTTCCTTTTACATGATAAACAGGTGAGAGCATCTCTTTTTGATCAGAAGGTCCTAATTGCATTTCAGACGCTGTAATAGTGCGCCGATGCATGTCCCATTTTCCTGTGACCTGAATCGTCTCGTTAAGCACTATTTTCTTCTTCAAGTATGGCTGATTAAAAAAGATTACTTGGATTAAAAAATGGTCAACGAGCAATTTAACCGTCAAACGCGACTTCTTTCTACCATAATAAACAAGGGATGGTTCACTTTGCACCTTTCCTTCAAGGGTTAATCTTTCTTCGTGCTTCACTTCGGTTAAATCCTTAAGACGATAATCCTCATAACGAAAGGGAAAATGCTCAAGCAAATCTTCAATTGAATATATGTTCATCTCAGCTAAGGCCGCAGCAGTTTCGTCGCCAATCCCTTTTATAGCAGTAACGGATTGTTTTAAACGATTATCCCCACTCATCATTACACTCCTCCTTTACTTAAAGAGAATCACAAAAGCATGACTAAATTAGCCATGCTTTTTGTAAGTATTTAGAAGGTGATTGAAGTAACATTGGCTCATATTTACTCAATGGAGAAAATAAATGCGTACAATGGTTGCTTTCCATCATGCACTTCAATTTCAACATTTTCAAATTGTTGCGCAACGAAATCTGTCACTACTTGGACATCTTCCTCTGTTGCATCTTCACCTTTTAGAACAGTTAAAATTTCAGAGTCTTCATCGAGCATATTCTTTAATAATTCAATGGCAGCCTTCGCTCTGTCTTTGTCCTTCAAGATAATTTTACCATCGGCAATCCCCATGTAGTCATCTTTAGCAATTTCAATGCCATCGATATTCGTATCACGTACAGCATAGGTGATTTGTCCAGTTTTCACATGAGCTAATGCCTCTGACATTCCATCTTTATTTGCTTCAAGATCCGCTGTTGGATTAAAGGCAAGAAGCGCTGCTAAGCCCTGTGGAACTGTCTTTGATGGAACGACAATGACATCTTCTTCAGAAACCTCAGCTGCCTGCTCAGCAGCCATAATAATATTTTTATTATTAGGCAAAATGATAATTTTTTCCGCATGGATCTCTTTGATCGCCTTTACAATGTCCTCTGTACTTGGATTCATTGTTTGTCCGCTTTCAATTACAGCATGAGCACCGATACTTCTAAATAACTCCGCTATGCCGCTGCCCATTGAAACCGTTACGATCCCGTACTCGAGCTTTTCCTTACGCTTAGGTGGGACCTCTGTTCTATGCTGCTCACCAACAATATTTGTATGCTGTTCACGCATATTTTCAATTTTCATATTGATTAAGCTTCCATACTTTTGACCGTATGATAAAACAGTTCCCGGTTGCTCTGAGTGAATATGTACTTTTACGACGTTTTCATCTGCTATTACTAGAAGGGAATCTCCATATTCACTTAAATCCTGACGGAAATTTTCCTCAGAAAAAGGATTATGAGAAAGCTTTTCAGGTTCAAATTTCACCATGAACTCTGTACAATATCCAAATTCTATATCCTCTGTATTAATATGACCTTGTACGCTCATATGATGCTCTGCGCTAACAAGCTCTTCCATATTTGGTAGGTCAGATGGATTATCTGACAATTGTTCCCCTTTTAAATTCGCCAAGAAACCTTCATAAACAAAAACAAGACCTTGACCACCACTATCGACTACCCCTACTTCTTTAAGAACTGGGAGCAAATCTGGTGTTCTTTTTAATGATGCTTTTGCTTCTTTAACAACCGCTTCCATAATTTTCACAATATCATCGCTTTTTTCTGCCGCTTCAACTGCCCGTTTTGCTGCATCCTTAGCGACGGTAAGAATGGTACCTTCAACAGGCTTCATAACTGCTTTGTAAGCAGTTTGTACCCCTGCTTCAAACGCTTGGGCAAACTCGGAAGCGTTTATTTCACTTTTTTGCTCAATATATTTTGAGAACCCGCGAAATAATTGGGATAGAATAACCCCTGAGTTACCTCGAGCTCCCATTAGGAGACCTTTGGATAGAGCAAGACCAACACGACCGATATGGTCCTGAACATTATTTCTAACTTCTTTCGCACCAGAAGTCATCGATAAGTTCATATTCGTTCCAGTATCTCCATCTGGAACAGGAAAAACGTTTAATGCATCCACATATTTAGCATTTGTGGACAAGTGGTTCGCCCCTACGGCTACCATTTCTGCAAAACGTTTTCCGTCTAAAGTTTTCATAGACACTAAACTTCCTCCTCACTACGGGTTCGTAACACGAACGCCCTGAACAAATATATTTACCGATTCCACACTAAGTCCGACTGTCTTGTCCAATATATATCTTACTTTAGACTGAACATTGTGGGCTACCTCGGAAATTTTCGTTCCATAACTAACGATAATATACATGTCAATATGCACATCATCATTTTCTTGGCGCACGATGACACCACGTGTGAAATTTTCCCTACGCAGTATATCCGTTAATCCATCTTTTATTTGATGTTTTGACGCCATTCCTACTATACCATAACAGTCAACTGCCGCTCCACCTGCAATTGTAGCGATCACATCATTCGAGATATCAATTTGTCCGTAGCTCGTTTTCAATTCAATGGACACAGGTCTTCCCCCTTTGGAAATTAATCCGTATTGAATGCTTTTATGACTTCGAATTCGGTAAACTCATTCAACTTCGTTGATTTCAACATATTTCACTTAATCGCAAAACATGAACTTACTTTTGCAATTTAATGCAACTACAGTCATTTTACTATAATGATTTCAAATTTGAAAGTCTGCAGAAAACTCTTCGTAAAAAGGTCGGATGAATCAGCATCAACTTCTTCCGCTGATTTTATTAATCAAATTACCTGTCAAGGTAATAATCTTGAAACTCTTTTATATCCCTATTGCATTCCGAATGTTTGTATGATAAATTATTAAAGTATCTTTTAATGGTCGAAAAATGTTTTGTAATTTTTCGCATTAAATTAAAAACGGCAAGATTCATTGCGCAGGATGTATAGGTTGAAATGATACGCCTTTCATAAGTAAGGGGGGAAATAAATATGCCACGTAAATGTGTAATCACTGGTAAAAAAACAACTTCAGGTAATGCACGTTCTCACGCTATGAACGCTAACAAGCGGACATGGGGAGCAAACCTTCAAAAAGTACGTATTCTTGTAAACGGTAAGCCTAAGCGTGTTTGGGTTTCTGCAAGAGCACTTAAATCAGGTAAAGTTGAACGTGTATAAGAAGAATGGGAGCATCCTCGTAGATGCTCTTTTCTTTTTTTCACTCCCCCTACATTTCTTCCATAGTTTATCCTATTTCTTGCTTTACAAAACAAAGGGAAAGATATGTTTTAAAACAGAGACGAAGAGCAAGGATTGTTTTCTAAAAGATTTATTAAACCATATTACTGTGCAAACATTCATCATAAGTCATCGCCATGATAAAAGAAAAAGACTATAGACAAACTTGCTCTCTCAAGTTTGTCTATAGTCTGACATCTCATTTCATTTTAATGAGGTGCGCATCATTTACTTTTAAAGATGAGCTACATTAGCCCTTTTTGAATGTTCCCAACATGGCCCGGACAATACCACCAAGAAATTTCGGAAGTTTAATTGTATAAAATTTCATCATGTCCCTCCTTACCATCTCACGCATACAGCATATTCCTAAGTAATGCATTACTATTATATTCTTACAAAAAAAATTAGTTAATCATTGCTTCTTATCACCAATAATATGCCCTTCGTAAAAGAAAAAGTACCATTATCACCAATAAGTTCATTACTAATACATAGTGTAGAAGTTAACGGAATATGCCGATCATTTAACGGATATTTAAATCCAGTGAGCGTGAGGCCAGACACTGCGCTAGAATACGGAATAAAAGAAATGTATTTTTTCTGTTCATCTTTTTCTATGCGATAACTTCCAGGTCCTTTGGCAAATATAATATTTTTTTTATCAATTATTTCGATAGTCGCGTTAACACGGTTTAGTATAGGTCTTAACAATAATTGCACATTGCCTAAAAAATGATCAAGCCTTCCTCCCGTACCGGCAAAAATGCGAATCTTTTCTGCGCTCTGTTCAAGTGCCCAATTCACGGCGAGTTCCATATCGGGCTCGTCCTTTTCCGCTCTAAACGCTTCGATATTTTTTACTCTTGAACGGATCAGCGCCCATTCTTCATCCGTTACTGAATCAAAATCGCCAAAAGCATAGGCCGGCTCAATTCCATGGCTTATGAGAAGCAATACACCCCTATCTACCCCAATCCAGGTGCAATTATCGTTAAATTCTGCAAGATCAGGCACATGCTCTGCTGGTCCACCTGCTACAATATTGATGTACATTTCTCCACCCCCCTGCTTAATTATGTAACCACATTACGAAAAAAGTCAGCTATGCTGCAGCTGACTTTATCCTCGTAACACTTCAATTGCTTGCTTTCGATCCGATTTATTATAGATCGCTGATCCTGCAACGAGTACGTTCGCCCCCGCCTCAATGCATAATTTCGCAGTCTCCTCATTTACTCCACCATCAACTTCTATTTCAGTTTTTAAACCTCTTGATTGCACCAAATCCTTCACTTCTTTGATTTTTGGCAAAACGGAATGGATGAACTTTTGACCGCCAAAGCCAGGGTTAACTGTCATTAACAGGACCATGTCCACATCGTCAATAATCGGTTTAATCGTTTCAATCGATGTAGCTGGATTTAAAACTACTCCAGCTTTAACACCGCAAGACTTGATATTTTGGATAGTGCGGTGGAGATGCCTTGATGCTTCTACATGAACCGTCAGAAAGTCTGCTCCAGCTCTTGCAAACGCCTCTACATATTGATCAGGGTTTTCAATCATTAGATGGACATCTAACGGAAGACTAGTGACAGGTCTTATCGCTTCTACAATCAAAGGGCCAATTGTGATGTTAGGTACAAAATGACCATCCATAACATCAACATGGATATAGTCTGCCCCACCTTGTTCTACATCTTTAATCTCTTCTCCTAGTTTGGAAAAATCTGCGGATAAAATCGAAGGTGCAATTTTCACCATTGCTAATACCTCGGCTTTCTCTCTTTTATTTCTTGCAAAAACTGCTTGTAATGCTCATAACGGTATTCAGGAATATCACCGGATTCAACCGCTGCTTTGACGGCGCATTTCGGTTCTTGCATATGCATACAGCCTCTAAACTTACAAGATTCACTTGCCTTCTCTATCTCTGGAAAACAATAATTTAAATCTTCTATTTCTAGCTCCATAAATTCCAATGAACTAAATCCAGGAGTATCTGCAACTAAGCCAGCACCAATTTCAATTAACTCCACATGCCTTGTTGTATGTTTACCACGTCCCAAATGGGTTGAAATATCATTTGTCTCCAATTTAAGATCAGGCTTCAAAACATTTAATAGAGAAGACTTCCCCACTCCAGATTGGCCGGCAAAGACGGAAATTTCACCCTCTAATAAGGGCAGCAATTTCTCCACCCCGTCCTCCGTAGCTGAAGAGGTAAACAGGACATGATAGCCAGATTTTTCATAGTCCTTGCCATATTTCAAGATTCTTTCTTTTTCCTTTTCATTGATCAAATCCATTTTCGAAACACAAATAATCGGACGGATTCGATTAAATTCAATGAGGACAAGGAAACGATCGAGCAGAGCCGTACTAAAGTCAGGCTCAACTGCAGAAAAAATTAAAATAGCTTGATCGACATTGGCGATCGGCGGTCGAACGAGTTCGTTTTTTCGTTCTTTAATTTCTAGAATATACCCTTCCTGATCATTATCTGCTTGAAATAGAACTTCATCACCAACAAGAGGGCTCACCTTTTTCTTGCGAAATACACCACGCCCTCTGCATTGAATGACTTTTTTTTCATCTGTTAAAACATAATAAAACCCTGCTAACGCTTTAATAATTTTGCCCTCAGGCATAAATACACTCCTTTATTAAAAAATATTCTTAAGTCAGGCAGGAATCTCTTCCTTCTCATTTAAGAAATACCAGTCGAGTAAACAAGGGGAATTGTCCCCTTGTTTACTCCTGTGGATACGGTACGGATTTGTCAATGATGACTCGGCCATCAACAATTACCTTGTAGCCTGCTTTCCGATCATGGGCAACTTTTAAAGTAATTTTTATCGTTCGAGGTTCCATAATTTCAAACGAATCATACGGTACTGTACTGCTATTGATCATATCCTCCACAAATATTTGTACTGTCTGTGGTTCACCCTCTTCAGTTGGCTCATATGGAATTGATACTTCTTCAACAACATCCTTCGGTGGAATTTCTCTCTTCCCTTTCGAAATTGTTACTGAAACTTTGTCGCCTTTTTTCAGTTCCGTACCCGCTCTCGGATTTTGTGAAATGACGAGTCCTTCAGCGACCGAATCATGAAACTCTTCCCGTGTAATATCAACAACCAAGCCGACTGAAGCTGCATACTCCTCCAAGCCTTTGGCATTATAGCCCGATAGATCTTTTAAGCTAACCATTTCAGGCCCTTTACTCACAATAAATTCAAGGATTGTCTCCTCTGGTACAACTTCGTCCCCTGGCGTAAACGATTGCTCAATAATAATACCCGCAGGTACTTCATCATCATGTACTTCAGTCGGAATAATGTCCTTGAAGTTTTGATCCTCCAACAGTTGCAAAACATCTTCAATAGCTCGGCCACGATAATCTAATAATTCGACTTTTTCCTTTCCAGTGCTCACATAAATATCAATCGTGGTTCCTTCTTTCTGTAATTGACCAGCCTTCGGATCTGTCTTAATTACATGCCCTTCTTCAATTTCTTCATCTGGCAATTCAATCGTTTCACCGACCACGAAGCCAACCTTTTCAAGCTCCGCCCTTGCCTCTTCTAATTCCATCGTCGCTACATCAGGAACCTCAATTTCGTCAGGTGCCAACAGATCAGGAAGAATTGTTACCGCTGAAATAAACAGTATAATAAGCACAACAAACACAGAAACTAAAATGATGGGCCATTTCTTCCGCTTTTTCTGTTTTTCTTTCTTCTTCGCCTTCTTTTCAGCTGGTTCATCTTGCTCTAACGCAGGATCAGCCTTGGCAGTTTCTTTGCCATGAATAATCGTTTCATCCAAATTACCGTACGGACGATCATTTGTAATAATGGGAATAGCTTTCGTCGCATCATTATCCTCAGGGATCGTAAAGCGCTCCTCATTCATCCGTGCAGGATCGAGTGCTGTCCTTAAATCTTGCTCCATATCTTCCGCACTATCGTAACGATGAAAAGGGTCTTTCGCAGTTGCTTTTAGAACAATATTTTCAACGCTTTGCGGGATCGATGGATACCAGCGTCGTATCGATGGTGTCTCTGACTGAAGATGCTTTAAAGCTATAGAAACGGCTGACTCTCCTGAAAATGGCAACCTTCCCGTTAACAGTTCAAATAATACGATTCCAAGGGAATAAACATCCGATTTTTTATTCGCCATCCCGCCGCGCGCTTGTTCCGGCGATAAATAATGAACCGAGCCTAAAACGGAATTAGTCTGTGTAATACTTGTCGCACTTAAGGCCATCGCAATCCCGAAGTCAGTAATCTTCACATTCCCTTCCCGATCAATTAAAATATTGTGCGGCTTAATATCACGGTGGATAATATGATTTTGGTGGGCGTGAGAAATGGCCGAAGTGAGTTGCTGCATAATATCCAGTGCCGTCTCCACTCTTACCGGAGAGTGCTGCTGAATATATTGCTTTAATGTCTGTCCATCCACGTATTCCATCACGATATAGTATATTGAATCTTCTTCGCCTACATCGTAAATATTCACAATATTAGGATGTGCTAAGCTTGTTGCAGATTGGGCCTCACGATGAAACCGGCGAATAAACTCCTCATCATTAGAAAAATCAAGTCTGAGTACTTTCACGGCAACATCCCGATCGAGAATCATGTCATGGGCTAAATAAACATTCGCCATTCCTCCTCCACCGATCATATCGAGGATCTTATAACGGCCACTTATTCTTTTACCGATTAACATTTACATCACCCTCTTTCATGACCTTGATCAAATTCTAAAATGACTAGGGTGATATTGTCTTCGCCACCGTTTTCATTAGCAAGGTTGACGAGCGTAGTTGCTTTTTCTTCTATCGATTCCACGCCCTTCAATATGCGCTTCATCTCATCGTTGCTCACTTTATTGGAAAGTCCGTCAGAACATAATAAGAGATAATCCTCTTCTTCAAACATAATTGTTTTAAGATCAATTTTTACATCTAATTCTGTTCCAAGGGCACGTAAGATCACGTTCTTTCTTGGATGATGCTCTGCATCCTCTTCAGAAATTTGTCCTGTCCGAACCAGCTCATTTACTAGTGTATGGTCTTCAGTCAATTGCTGAAAACCACTCGAATTTAATATGTAGCTGCGACTATCACCAACATGGGCAATCGTTGTGAAAAGCTCCGTTACAATGACAGCCTCAATTGTAGTTCCCATTCCGTCGCATTCTTTATTCGCCTGTGCATGCTCGAAAATTTTGTTATTAACTTCTACAATATTAGTACTTAACCAGTTTTCAGCTTGATCGGCTGTTGCGATTTCTTCCGCCTGTTCCCATAAAGCTTGTAGGGATGTAACGGCGAGTTCGCTTGCTACATCACCAGCGCGATGACCACCCATCCCATCAGCAACAATAGCGAGGTGCTGACCATTCTTATTTTCAAACACCCCGCCGTTATCCTCATTATTCTGGCGCACTCTCCCTTTGTCAGTCATAAAAATGGACTTCACTTTACCAGTCACCTCGTCTCCTCTTTTCGCTCCTTTGCACGTAGTTGTCCACATGCAGCATCAATATCATGTCCTTGTTCTCTTCTTATCGTTACGTTGACACCATGCTGCTTTAATGTTTTTTCAAATAAGAAAATTTGTTCCTTTGGAGTTCTTACATAATCTCTTTCAGGCACATAATTTACTGGAATTAAATTGACATGACATTTGATTCCTTTAATCAGTTTTGCGAGCTCTTCCGCATGCTCCACTTGGTCATTTACGCCACCGAATAATCCATATTCGAAGCTGACCCTGCGACCTGTTTTGTTAATATAATACTTAACAGCTTCCATCAATTCCGGCAGCTTATAAGCACGGTTTATCGGCATTAACCTACTTCTAATCTCCGTATTTGGGGCATGAAGGGAAATGGCGAAATTGATTTGTAAGTTTTCGTCTGCAAATTTATAGATCTTAGGAATAATTCCACTTGTTGAAACCGTTATATGGCGAGCACCAATGTTCAAACCTTTGTCATGGTTGATAATCTTTAAAAAGGACATCATCGAATCAAAATTATCAAACGGTTCACCAATTCCCATAATGACAACAGAGCTGACGCGCTCATCCGTTTCGTCAAGAGCCTGTTGCACCTTTACCACTTGGGAAACTATTTCACCCGCTTCGAGATTTCTTTTTAATCCACCTAAAGTTGAGGCGCAAAATGTACAACCAATCCGACATCCGACCTGTGTCGTAACACAAACTGAATTACCATATTCATGGCGCATGAGGACCGTCTCAATTGAATATCCATCATGAAGCTCAAACAAAAATTTAATCGTTCCATCTGAAGATGTTTGCTGAATCAATGTATTTAATGTTGTGATCGTGAAATGCTCAGCAAGTTTTTCCCGTAAACCTTTTGAAAGATTCGTCATGTCCTCAAAGGTCGTGATTCTTTTTGTATAAAGCCAGTCAAAAATTTGTTCTCCTCTAAATCCCTTTTCGTTGCGTTCCACTAACCATTCTTTCAATTCATGTAACTGTAAGGAATAAATGGATGGTTTCTGCTCGGTTGTTTGTTTCTTCACTCTTGTTGTTTGTTCCACTTCCTACACCTTCTTTCTTTGCCTATACATCAACATTGTATCTGTTTATCGCGATTCATAAACGGTTATCTTTCATTCAGTCTTCTTGAGTGCTGCAATATAAAATCCATCCGACCCAAAATCCTGCGGCAAAATTTGTATTGAAAACCGATCACAAAGCGCTTTAATCGCTTTAGGAAGTCGCTCTGCCAATGTATGATCACCACTAAATTTTTTATTCTCATTTAAAAACTTCTCGATGACAGAGGCGTTTTCTGCATCATCAACTGTACATGTACTATAAACAAGAATACCACCTTTTTTCAACAATGGAGCAACAGAATTCAGAAGCTCGAGTTGAATCCGTTGAAGGTGTTGAACATCTTGTTCGTTTTTTGTGTACTTCATATCCGGTTTTCTCCTCATTACGCCAAAACCTGAGCATGGAGCATCAAGGAGAATGCGGTCAAAGCTTTCTTCAGGGAAGTGTTCTCCTGCTTTACGACTGTCCAAAGCCTTTGTTTCAATATTTTCCAATCCAAGCCGTTTGGCGTTTTGCGCAATCAGTTTTACTTTATGTTCATGAAGATCTAATGAGATGACTCGCCCTGTTTGTTCAAGCTTCTCCGCGATATGTGTTGTCTTTCCACCAGGTGCTGCACAAGCATCCAATACTATCTCATCTTGTTTTACTCCTAATGCATAGGCGACAATCATCGAGCTCTCATCCTGAATGGTCAGCAATCCTTCCTTGAAGGGCATTGAGTTAGCTAAGTTCCCTTTTAAACACCTGATTGCTTCTGGAATGACAGAGCTTCTTTCAACTTGATAGCCCTCTTCCTCAAGCATTTTAAAACATGCTTCCCAATTTGTTTTTGTCGTATTAATTCGAGCTGTTTGCAAAGGCGCCGTTAAATTAAGTTCGCACATTTCCTTCGCCTGCTCATAACCTAATTGTTTGACCCACCTTTTAACGAGCCAGAGCGGATGACTTGTACTAATTGAAAGGCGATGGGTAGGATCACTTATCTCTTCCAAACTAGGAACACCCTCGCGTTGGATCGTCCTTAAAACCCCATTGACCATACTAGCAATCCCTTTATGTCCACGCTTTTTAGCAATTTCAACAGCTTCAAAAATAGCAGCTCGATCAGGTATTTTATCTAAGTAAATCATTTGATAAATCGTCAATCTTAGCAATTGCTTTACCCATGGTTCGAGTTTATGTGCTTTTTTTAAAAATGGCTCCATGTAGTAATCCAGTGTCATTCTGCGCTGTAATGTACCATAGACCAACTCTGTTAATAATCCTATATCTTTTGGGTTAATCTGATTTTTCTTAATCTCGCTATTTAACAGAAGGTTACTATACGATTGATTTTTTTCAATCTGATCTAATATTCTAAGTGCACCTTCTCTAACATTGTTTTGCTGACCCATTCTATTCTCCTAATCTGTCTCCAACCGCTAGCTTTGCTCCTCTTAAAAAATCGCTAGCTTTCATACGTTTTTTTCCAGAAGGCTGGAGTTCGATAATTTTCACAGCTGTTTTATTCCCCGTTGCAACAACAAAACCATCCTCTTCAATGGCAATAATTTCTCCTGACTGTTGCTCTGAGGCGATTGCGTATTTTTCGACCCACCAAATTTTCATTACTGCGCCTTCGTGCGTCGTATAAGCAACTGGCCAAGGATTAAATCCTCTCACATGGTTATAAATAGCTTCTCCCGTTTTTGACCAATCAATCTTCTCTTGCTCACGTTTAATCGTATAAGCAAAAGTAGCCAATGCTTCGTTTTGCGGAACGGCTTGCAATTCCCCTTTTAAAAGTTTGGGCAATGTCTCAGATAGCAGCTTCGCTCCTGCAGCACTTAGTTTATCGTGCAACGAGCCGACCGTATCCGTTTCAGTGATCGGTACTTCCACCTGTGTAAGCATATCTCCTGCATCAAGTTTTTCCACCATATACATAATCGTAATACCCGTTTTCTCTTTTCCTTCGACGATTGCGTAATGCATCGGGGCTCCTCCCCGTAATTCAGGTAAAAGAGAAGCATGAACATTAATACAGCCAAACTTCGGTGCCTCCAGTAAGGACTTCGGTAAAATCTGACCAAAGGCCGCTGTTATAATTAAGTCGGGCTGAAGAGCCAAAATTGGTTCCAGCGCTTCTGGTTGACGGATTTTTTCCGGCTGATGGACAGGAATACCATGTTTCTCCGCTTCTACTTTTACTGGTGGCGGCGTCAATAGCTTTTTACGCCCCACAGGACGGTCTGGTTGCGTGACTACTCCGACTACTTCATAGCCATCTTCGATAATTTGCTGTAATACAGGTACAGAAAAATCAGGCGTTCCCATAAATACGACTTTAGTCATTTTGCTCCACTTCCTCTAACTCTTCTTCATCTAAATATTTGCTGACCTTTGATGTGAATAAAATCCCATGAAGATGGTCAATTTCATGTTGAATGGCACGAGCTAAATAATCTTCCGCTTCCATGATAAATGGCTTGCCTTTGCGATCATATGCCTTTATTTTCACATAATATGGTCGCAACACTTCTCCATATAGTCCCGGAAAGCTCAAACAGCCTTCGATTCCATTTTGTTCTCCGGACGTTTCTAGAATTTCCGGATTAATCAGTTCAATTGTGCCTGACTCATCATCTATATCAACGATTGCGATCTGCTTGTTCACACCTATTTGCGGTGCGGCAAGACCAACACCATCAAATTCGATCATCGTTTCATACATATCAGTTAAGAGCTTTGCTAATTTTTTATCAAATGTCTTTACTGGCTCACAAACCTGCTCTAATATTTCAGCAGGATATGTCACAATTGCTTTTACAGTCAAATCATTTCCTCCATAAACCTTTTTATTATAGCAATGCTTTAATAAAATTATTTTTTGCCTTCAATCCATCGTAAAATTAAGACCAAGATTTAAACCTTCTTGAATGATTCCTGATATTCCTCTACATTAATATATAGGGATTAACATCAATGGAAATTTGTAATCCCTTCGAGGCGATATCCTGTTGATAATGGTCAAGAATCGTTTTTAATGCATTGTTTAATTGTGGTTCACGTTTGTATTTTATCAAACATTGGTAGCGATATCTATTTTTGATCCGTGAAATAGGGGAAACAACAGGGCCGAGAACATGCGCTTCATTCGATAGCTTTGATTGTACAAACTTCGCTATTTTATCGGTTACCGATGCCACCATTGCTACATTTTCATGGGAAACAGTGATAAGTGCAATATAATAATAAGGTGGATATTGACGAGCCTTGCGAACCGTCATTTCCCGTTCAAAAAAACGATCATAATTTTGTTCTGCTGCCAGCTCAATACTATAATGCTCTGGCGTATAAGTTTGAATGATGACTTCACCTGGTAGCAAATGTCTCCCAGCTCTTCCACTCACCTGTGTTAACAGCTGAAACGTTTTTTCAGAGGAACGAAAATCAGGCAAGTGCAGCATTGTGTCTGCCGAAAGAACACCAACTAAGGTAATGTTGGGAAAATCAAGCCCTTTGGCGATCATCTGCGTACCAAGTAAAATATCAGCTTTCCCTTCCTCAAATTCTGTTAACAAGCGCTCATGTGCCCCCTTACGGCTTGTTGTATCCACATCCATTCTAATCACTTTTGCTTCTGGGAGAATTTTCCCTAATTCTTCTTCTACTTTTTGTGTACCTGTTCCAAAATAGCGAATATGTTCGCTATCACATTCTGGACATCGGTTCGGTACAGAAGCTTCATAACCGCAATAATGGCACTTCATCTGCTGACTATAGCGATGATATGTCAAGGATATATCACAATTAGGGCAATTTGCCACATAACCACAATCGCGACACATAACGAAAGATGAGTGTCCGCGTTTATTTAAAAACAACACGATCTGCTCTTTTTTTTCAAGTCGTTCCTTTAAGCCCTCGATCAATGCTCTCGAAAACATAGAACGATTTCCGTCTCGGAGCTCTTCTCTCATATCGACAATCTGAACAGAGGGAAGCGATTGATTATTCATCCGATTAGACAATGTTAGCAGCTTGTAAACTCCCTTTTGCGCCCGAGCAAACGTTTCTAATGTTGGAGTTGCACTTCCTAAAATAACGGGACATTGATAAAATTGCGACCTTTTAATAGCTACATCTCTAGCATGATACCGGGGATTATCCTCCTGTTTATAGCTTGTTTCATGTTCCTCATCGATTATAATGATGCCTAAATTTTCAAATGGAGCGAAAATGGCTGAGCGCGCTCCGACGACGACCTTTACTTCTTTTCGCTCGATTCTACGCCATTCATCATATTTTTCCCCTGACGATAATCCACTATGAAGAACTGCTACTTCATCACCAAAGCGACCTTTAAACCTTTTGACCATTTGCGGTGTTAAAGAAATCTCAGGAACGAGCACGATCGCTTCCTTCCCTTTCTCCAGAACCCGTTGAATGGATTGGAGATAGATTTCCGTTTTTCCACTCCCAGTAACCCCATATAATAAAAAAACCTGCTGACGTTCCTCTTCAACCGTTGCTAGAATGGGAGAGATTGCTTTTTCTTGTTCCTTCGTCAATGGAAAAGGCTCCGTTTTTGCAAATACGCGATCTTCAAACGGATCTCGATACACTTCCATTTCCTTTTCTTGCAAAATCCCTTTTTTTATAAGACTTTTAACCGTTGATGCAGAAACGTTGAAAAGGGAGAGAATTTCCCTAAGTTGAACAGGCTCATGTTTTTCAATAAAGAAATCAATGATTTGCCTCTGTTTTTCCGCAGTGGTAACCAAGCTTGCTTTCGCCTGTTCGAGTGCCACTTTATCCAATAATGGTGAAAGATATTTTACCTTTTTCTTTTTCACGCGTTCCTTCACTTCATATATGACTTCTATAGATCCATTGGCTGCTTCTCTTTGCAATATACTAAAAAAAGCATCCGCATCGTTCCACAAAATCGTGTCACTCTCTTGGAAAAGTGGCTGCAGTTTCGTTGGCAAGTTTTCTAACGGTGCAATCCTCCTAATCTTTTTTTCATATTTTGCTTTCAAAGCAGCTGGAAGCATCACTTGAAATGCAGATATTTTGTAAGAAAGGGTCTCCTCTGTTAACCATTCACCAAGACTAAGCAATTCCTGGTTTAACACAGGGGCCAGATCCATCGGCTCGACAATTTCCTTTAACTTAGAAAAAGCCGACTTTTCTTGAACTTCCACAACAAACCCTTGAAGCGTTCTCGGGCCAAAAGGAACGACAACACGCATCCCTGGTTTAATCACATTTTCGAAAGCAGCTGGAATTTTATAGTCAAAGGGACGATCCGTCTGCTTAGCTGGAACATCGACTATTACTTTAGCAATCATTTTTTGTCGCCACCTCTAAAATTTTAGCCGCCTCTACTAAAATTTTTCTAGCAACCTCCTGCTTTGACAGGATTGGGAGCTCTAAACTTGAACCGTCCTTCTTGTAAATGGTCACGATATTCGTGTCTGTAGCGAAACCAGCTCCTCGTTCCTTCACATTATTCGCAACGATCATATCCGCGTTTTTCTTTTCTAGCTTTGCCCGGGCATATTCCTCGACACGATTAGTTTCCGCTGCAAAGCCGATGAGAATTTGATCCTTTTTCTCGTTGCCTAATTGCTGCAGGATATCCTTTGTTCTTTCTAATTCAAGCACTTCTGCCCCGTCTTTCTTTTTAACCTTATCATCGTAAGCTATTTTCGGCCGGTAATCAGCAACTGCAGCCGTTTTAATAACAATATCTGTTGAGCTGTACTCTCCCATAACAGCATTAAACATATCTTCAGCACTCTCAACAGAGATAAACCGTACACCCTTTGGCACTTGTAGAGAAACAGGTCCAGAAATTAAGACTACTTCTGCACCAAAACGAACAGCTTCCTCTGCAATTGCATACCCCATTTTTCCGCTAGAATGGTTTGTAATATATCGCACTGGATCAATTTTTTCACGAGTTGGACCGGCTGTAACCACTATTTTTTTTCCACTTAAAATGGATGGCTGCGGCTTAAAAAAAGCAGTGATTAACTCAACAATTTTTTCCGGTTCTTCTAAGCGACCTCTACCGACATAGCCACAAGCTAAATAGCCCTCATTCGGTTCAATAAATTGATAACCAAAGCGATGAAGTGTTTCGATATTTTTTTGAACAGCAGGATGCTCATACATATGGACATTCATCGCAGGGGCGACCCACACTGGAGAAGTTGCCGCTAAAAGCGTTGTCGAAATCATATTATCAGCAATGCCATTGGCTATTTTTCCGATAATATTCGCAGTTGCTGGGGCAATTAAAACCAAATCGGCCCAGTCTGCTAAATCAATATGAGCGATCACTTTAGAATCCTTTTCATCAAATGTATCTATATACACATCATTTCTTGATAAAGCTTGAAAGGTCAAAGGAGTGACAAACTTCGCTGCTGACTCACTAAGGATTACCTTCACTTCTGCACCAGCTTGCGTGAGCTTGCTCGTTAACGCAGCCGCTTTATAGACTGCTATTCCGCCCGTTACGCAAAGCAAAACTTTTTTTCCATTCAACATTTTTCCTTCCTCCGTCACAGATCTCTTTCTTTCATTATGCAAGAATTGTCGTTTTATTGCATCTTTTAGCAAAGATATTCCTTAAAAACCTGATTTGACAATGGTCATTTGTCTCTCAAAGCAGGTTTCCCATTGAACAACATCATCCTGAAATAAAAAACAACCTATCTCTAGGTTGTTTTAAATATTTGGCGTTTTACCCACCTTCAGATGAGTAAAATTGTACGGCAAAATACTAGTTAGTGGCCGTTTCTTCTTGATCGACAACTCGAAATGTCAGCTGATCAGCATGAATTTCTTCTAACGCTTTACCAACAGATTTATGAGAAACGTATTTTGTTAAATACGGTTGGGCGTCCTGTTGTAGGCGACGAGCACGTTTTGCTGCCACTGAAACCAATGAGTACTTAGAGTCGATTTTTGTTAATAATGAGTCAATTGATGGGTATAGCATATTTAATTTACCTCCAACATTCTTTTATATTTGGGCTCCACACGTTCTCTTCGGAGATGCTCAGCAATCACAATCGCTTTAATTTTCTCTACGGCATTCTCTACTTTATCATTTTCTACGACATAATCATATAAATGCATCATTTCAATTTCTTCTTTAGCCGCATTCATTCGATTGTTGATCACTTCTTCAGACTCAGTTCCTCTAGTAACGATGCGGTTTTTCAACTCTGAAAGGCTGGGAGGAACAAGAAAAATAAATAGGCCATCAGGAAATTTCTCTCGAACTTGTTTCGCTCCTTCAACCTCTATTTCAAGGAAAACATCTTTTCCTTTATTCAAAGTTTCTTGAACATAGTCGACTGGTGTTCCATAATAATTGCCAACAAATTCTGCATATTCTAGCAGTTTCCCTTGCTTAATAAGGGCCTCAAATTCCTCTCTTGTTTTGAAAAAATAATCGACACCATTGACTTCTCCTTGTCGAGGTGCACGAGTTGTCATGGAGATGGAATATTCAAAAGCTGTATCCTCTTGCGAAAAAATTTCCTTTCTAACGGTACCTTTCCCGACTCCAGAGGGTCCAGATAAGACAATTAATAACCCCTTTTCTTGCATGAAATGTACCTACCCTTCATCCATAATTTCATCACGATCATTCAGTCGGGCTGCTACCGTTTCGGGTTGAACAGCTGAAAGTATCACATGGTCACTATCCATCACAATAACAGCTCGAGTCCTTCTTCCATAAGTGGCATCAATGAGCACACCTCTGTCTCTTGCATCCTGAATAATCCTTTTAATCGGAGCTGATTCTGGACTAACTATCGAAATGATTCGGTTTGCAGAAACAATATTTCCAAAACCGATGTTAATTAATTTAATTGACATGCTTCCCCTCCATAATTCAGTTATTTATTTTTACCTTGCTAGCCTATTTCTAAACCCGGACTACTCTATATTTTGAACCTGCTCTTTCATTTTTTCGAGCAAGCTTTTCATCTCGACTACTTCTCTAGCAATACTTGAATCATTACCTTTTGAACCGATTGTATTCACTTCACGATTCATTTCCTGGAGGAGAAAATCCAATTTACGTCCAACTGGTTCAGTTAAACTCATGATCTGATAAAATTGACTAATATGACTTTCTAATCTAGTCAATTCTTCATTAATATCTGCCTTATCTGCAAAAATCGCGATTTCATTCACCATTCTATCTTCATCGACGACACCATTGGTGAACTCCTCCATCCTTTTACGCAATCTTTCTCGATAAAGCTCAACAACCTGAGGAGCGTATTTTTTTAATAATGTGGTTTTTTCACTTAAAATATTTAATTGATTATGTAAGTCACTCTCGAGGACTTTTCCTTCTACTATACGCATCTGCTTCAATTGTGCAGCGGCATTTTCAATTGCATGAAGAACCAATTGTTCCAGTTCTGGATTTCCTTCATGCCCTTCTTCGATCGAAATCAAATCTTCACGCAGTAAAAGATCCCGTAAAGAAAATGAATCTTCAAGCTTATACTTGTTCTGAATCGCTTTAATGGATTGAACATATTTATCAAGAAGGGGCCAATCTACAACCACATTAGAGGAAAGATGTCCTGTACCTTCAACAGTCACAAATACTTCAATTCTTCCTCTTGTTACATGCTCGGCAATTTTTTTCTTTATTTTATCCTCGACCACAAGAAGCTGCCTAGGCATTCGTATATTGAACTCTAGAAAACGATGATTAACAGCTTTTATTTCTACTGTCACAGAACATGTCTCGAGTTCTGCTTTACTTCGACCAAAGCCTGTCATACTAACGATCATAGCAACACACCCAATTTTTGATATTGAAAGGCCATGTTTAACAATAATGTTGATAAAAATTTGGGATTCATTCCGCAAAATCAAGGGCAAATTTTAAAAGCAATGGCTTAACTAGCAAACAACTGCATCATAGCAAAGCTGATTAAACAGCTTACAGTCTACCTAAACTTCGCAAAACAGCCCATTGAAAAAGGCAATAGAGCAATTGCCCTATTACCTTTTGGATTATAACATAGTTTACTTTCTTTTTCTTGCCAAAAATGTTCCTGCCAGTAAAAAAGTTGGTGCTGCAGCTAACCCAATAATCATGAGCCAATCTTTTGCAAGGATCGGAACCGTGTGGAAAATTGGCTGTAGCGGCGGATAGTAAATGACTACAAACATTAAGGCAATAGAAGATACAACTGCCCAAACTAAGTACATATTTCCAAACGGATTGCGAGCAAAAATCGATTTTTCACTGCGACAATCAAATACATGTATTAATTGCGCCATCACCAATGTGGCAAAAGCCACCGTTTGTGCATACGCTAAATGATCTGGGTTTTCATTTATGGCAATCATAAAAGCAATCAATGTTGCAATACCGATTAAAAATCCTCGCGAAATGACTTTCCAGCCCAGCCCCCTTGCAAAAATCCCTTCTTTTGGATTTCTCGGACTTCGCTTCATCACATCGCCTTCCGGTTGATCAAGCCCTAACGCCATTGCCGGTAAACCATCTGTCACGAGATTCACCCAAAGGATCTGGATCGGGACAAGCGGCAAAGGGAGTGCCAACAGCATCGCAAAAAGCATAACAAGAATTTCACCAACATTCGAAGCCAATAAGTATCGAATAAATTTTCGAACATTTTCATAAATATTGCGTCCTTCTTTGATAGCAGCTTTAATAGTAGCAAAATTGTCATCCAGTAAAACGAGAGCAGATGCCTCCTTGGCCACATCTGTACCCGTAATTCCCATCGCCACTCCAATATCCGCTGTCTTAATCGCAGGCGCATCATTAACTCCATCGCCTGTCATCGCTACAATATGACCGCGATTTTGAAAAGCACGGACAATTTTCAACTTATGCTCAGGTGAGACACGGGCAAAAACTGCCACATCATCGACCACTGCTTCTAACTCGTCGACAGACATTTTCGATAATGCCTTACCATCTAAAACATGCTTATCTTTTGTAAGGATTCCTAATTGAGCAGCGATTGCCTTTGCTGTAATCAAATGGTCTCCTGTGATCATGACCGTTTTAATTCCTGCTTCCTTACACTCTTTAACCGCTTGTTTAACTTCAGGCCGTGGCGGATCGATCATCCCCTGCAGCCCAATAAACGTCAAATCTTTCTCCGCTTCTTTTTCATCAAGGATCAGTGTTTTGGCGGGTACTTCTTTGAAACCGATCGCAATCGTCCGAAGTGCTTTTGAGGCTAATTCATTAATAGCTGTTTGGACATCCTTTTTTCTTTCCGTTGAAAAATGCTGCCGCCTCCCATCCCAAAGAATCGATTCACTAAGCCCGACCATCACATCTGGAGCCCCTTTTGTCACAATGAATTGACGACCATTTGGATCTTTAACAATAACCGACATTAGCTTTCTCGTAGAATCAAATGGAAACTCTTGCACAATTTGATATTGCTTTAAGAGACCTTCACGCTTGTAGCCAGCTTTCATTGCTGCTACAAGAAGAGCCCCTTCCGTTGGATCGCCATCAACAACATAATCATTCTTTGCTTTTTCTTTTAAAACGGCATGATTACAGAGCATACCAAACATGAGCATTTGTTGAACAGATTTTTCTCGATTAACATCGACTGGCCTCTCCTGTTCCCCCCGATAGAAGCTGCCATGGGGATTATAGCCAACTCCATCTACTCTCCAAGTAACTCCACCGCTCCATAGGTGGGTAACGGTCATTTTGTTTTGCGTCATCGTTCCTGTTTTATCGGAACAAATAACGGAAGCACAGCCTAGCGTTTCGACCGCAGGCAGCTTTCGAACAATCGCATTTTTCTTTATCATTCTTTGAACCCCTAGAGAAAGGGCAACTGTTACAATGGCAGGAAGCCCCTCAGGAATCGCTGCAACCGCTAGTGAAACTCCAGCCAAGAACATTGTATACAAATCATTCCCTTGGATGACCCCGACAAGCACGACCAAAACTGTCAGCAAAATAGCGACAATAATTAATATTTTTCCAAGTTGCTGCAATTTTCTCTGCAATGGTGTGATCGTCGTTTCTGCATTTTGCAATAAATCAGCTATTTGCCCCATTGCCGTTTTCATGCCAGTGCCAACAACAACACCAATTCCTGAACCTCTTGTCACCATCGTTCCCATAAAGGCCATATTTTCCATATCGCCAATTCCGATATTTTCTTTTTCTAGAGGCTCAATTGTTTTTGCTACCGGAAGGGATTCTCCTGTTAAGGCAGATTCTTCAATCTCCAAACTTTTTGATTCTATGACCCTTACATCGGCACCAATCCGATCACCAGACGAAAATTTAACAACATCCCCTGGAACAAGCTCCTTTGATGGGATCTTCTCCCATTCACCGTCTCTCATGACCATTACACTTGGAGCAGACAGTTCTTTTAATGCTTGTAATGATTTCTCCGCCTTTCTCTCCTGGAAAAACCCTAGAAATCCGTTCAAAATAACGATCGCAATGATTGCAATCGCATCGATATATTCTCCCAATAATCCGGAAATTAAAACTGCCCCTAATAAAACAAGAACCATAAAATCTTTAAATTGACTAAAAAACAATAGTAGTGCTGACTGCTTTTCACCTTCTTCTAATTCGTTAAAGCCATGTTGCTTTATTCGCTTTTTAGCATCACTGTTTGTTAAACCGTTAGAAAAGTCGGTATTCAAGACCTTTTCAATATCTTGTCCTTTCATTCCATGGAACTTCATCCGACCATTTCACTCCTCCTCCAGCGTTGTAAACTTTCTAACCACTGCTTGTATTTGTGATAGAATGCAAACTCACTCTAAAGAAAGCTTATTCAGACTCGTCCCAAAAAATGATCTAAATTTATAACAATGCGAAATTATAGAATGTTATTTTTACTAAAAGAGCAATTTTAGGAAGGAATGGGGTAATGGAGAGATGAAGGAATGTGGATTATTGCCTCTATCATATCTAGCTTTTATTTTGGGCTTCCGTGTCACGATGAAAGAATTATGGGTCATTGACAGGAAGCGATTAAAAAAAAGAATTCGCTATAAAACTTATCGGTCGAAATGATTCATTTAACGAATATCACCCTTTTTGACTGGAATATTCTCTACTCCTTTGACTCTTACATCCCTCTGGGCTAACCATTTATGAAACCATTGAATATGAATTAGAAGGATTACTGAAGCCGTAAATGAAGGAATGAACCGAATTGTTTTGCAAAACGAACAAAAGGTCATTTGTTATTTACAGGGATATCCAGCAGATAACGTCCTTAGACTGTTGTTCACTAGTCCAAAAGAAAAAGAAACAACATCGCCTTCGTCTTAAATTCGAATGATGATTTGACCCATTAACGTAGTTAAGAAGCGATTCTGTCATTCTATTAACAAAAAATCAGTGAATCCACATGCAACACATGTGGTTTTCTATCATTAAGATTCGTTTTTTCCGCAAAAGTAAGCTATGATTAAGAGTGAGATTTTAGAAAGAAGAGGATGTTACATATGTCATTTGACGGTCTATTTACAAGAGCGATTACTGAAGAATTTTCTTCCCTCTTAAAAGGCGGAAGAATCAATAAAATACATCAACCCTTTAAAAATGAAATCGTGCTAATCATACGGGCCAACGGAAAGAATCATAAGCTGCTTATTTCCGTTCATCCAAGCTATGCAAGAGCACAATTAACAAATGAAAGCTATGAAAATCCAAATGAACCTCCGATGTTTTGTATGCTTTTGAGAAAACATCTTGAGGGCTTTATTTTAGAGGATATCCATCAAGTAGGAATGGATCGGATCATGGTCTTTGACGTAAAAGGACGAAATGAAATTGGCGATATTTCTTCAAAGCAATTAATTGTCGAGATTATGGGACGACATAGCAATATTATTTTAGTGGATAAGACAAGAAATATGATTCTTGATAGCATCAAGCATATTTCCTATGCGGTAAACAGCCATCGAGCAATTATGCCAGGGCAAGAATATATCGCCCCTCCTATCCAAAACAAGGAAAACCCATTGGAAGCAACTGAAGAATCCTTATTAAGAAAATTAGACTTTAATGCGGGCAAATTGGACAAACAGATTGTTGAGCATTTTGCAGGGGTATCCCCTCTTCTTGCAAAAGAGATAGTGTATCATGCGGGAATTGCTAATAGAGTGACAGTACCAAAGGTGTTCGTTGAAATGTTAACAAAAATGAAGGAGCATCGCTACGAGCCTGCGATTACGATGAAGAATAAGAAAGAATCCTTCTACCTCTTTCCATTAGAACACTTAAATGGGGAAAGTAAGCGTTATGACTCGCTCAGTGAACTTCTTGACCGCTATTATTTTGGCAAAGCGGAACGAGACAGGGTAAAACAGCAGTCCACTGATTTAGAACGATTCATTTTAAATGAAAAGGATAAAAATGAAAAGAAAATCAAAAAGCTTCAAGCAACGCTCAATGAAGCGAAGAATGCGAGCCAGTATCAGCTTTATGGTGAATTATTAACAGCTAATCTTTATGCACTTGAAAAAGGGATGAAGGAGATTGAAGTTATAAATTATTATGATGAGAATGGCGGAACTGTAACCATTCCGTTAAATCCACAAAAGAGCCCTTCTGAGAATGCACAGAGATATTTCACGAGGTATCAGAAAGCAAAAACGGCGCTTGTCATGGCGAGTAAACAATTGGAAAAAGCGAAGGAAGAAGTTGCTTATTTCGATTCTCTTCTACAACAAGTTGAAACGGCCTCAACGAAGGACATCTCTGAAATCCGCGAGGAATTGATTGAAGGCGGCTACTTACGAGATCGGCAAAAAAAAGGCAACAAGAATCATAAAAATGCCAAGCCTATTTTAGAAAAGTACACATCAACAGATGGAACAGAAATTCTTGTCGGCAAGAATAATAAGCAAAATGATTATTTAACAAATAAAGTAGCGGGCAAAGATGAAATTTGGCTCCATACGAAGGATATTCCAGGATCACATGTAGTGATTCGAAGTGCAAATCCTGCTGAAGAGACGATTATAGAAGCAGCTCAGCTTGCTGCCTATTTTAGTAAAGCACGAAGCTCTAGTTCTGTACCGGTTGATTTTACGCAAATTCGTCACGTCAAAAAGCCAAGCGGAGCAAAGCCTGGCTATGTCATTTATGAAAATCAACAAACAGTATACGTGACACCTGAGGAAGATACGGTTTTACGATTGAAAAATAGTTAGGCTGGATAAAGGGTAGTAAGGTTTTCCTTACTGCCTTTTTAGATGGTCATTTTTCATAATGAAACAAAGTTAAACGAAATATGTATGGTATAATAATAGGGGTTATTCATTACAATACTTGAACTCACAAAGGTACGTTTTGGGTTACCGTCGATCTCTCTATACTCTGCGTCAAGTGAACCGTTCGCTCGGATTTAATGACAATAAAGAAAAATAAACTGAAATATATAGTTGACAAGTTATTCCTTATCATTGTTACTATATTAAGGAGAAGCCAAAATGAAAAACAATAAATTGAGGCTCGTTTGGATTACCCTAAATATATTTTGTTACTTCATATTTATTCGTTTTTCCTTCTTTGTCATCACCCACTCAAAAGAATTGGATGAATTCAATCAACTATCCATTTGGGTAATTATATTGTTATCACTTCTATTTATTTCCATATATGGAAGCTATCGAATCTGGACGTGGATGAAAGAAGGGAAAATGTAAATATAATAAAAAGAAATGATTAAATCAAATAAAGAGAAGATTTCATAATCTTCCCTTCCATTTTTAACATTATTGTACTCTCTTTTTCCCCCACTCAGACGGGTCTTTTTTCCATTCTGCTAGACTTGTTAAATCCTTCTCTTGTATATGACCTTTTGCTTCTGCTACTTCAATTAAACTGGAAAAATTAGACAGTGAATAAACATTGACTCCCGCTTCGACAAGTTTTTTTCTGCCTCTCTCTAGTTCATAAGTAAAAATGGATACGACTCCTAATACGTCACAGCCTGCTTCTCTTAAAGCAGTTACTGCTGTAATGACGCTACCCCCCGTTGAAATTAAATCCTCTACAACCACTACTTTTTGCCCTTTCAATGCTTTTCCTTCAATTTGCTTTCCTTTCCCATGCCCCTTTGCTTTTGAACGGACATAGCACATTGGTAAATCAAGCAGATCACTTACCCAAGCTGCATGCGGTATTCCAGCAGTAGCCGTTCCCGCTATAAGCTCAGCATCTGGAAATTTTTCTACTATCAAGTCCTTTAAACCATTCACAATTTCCTTACGAATATGCGGGTAAGAAAGCGTCAGCCGGTTGTCACAGTAAATCGGGGACTTAAGGCCAGAAGACCACGTAAATGGTTCGTCAGGTTTTAAGGCCACTGCTTCTATTTCTAATAATCTTTCAGCGATGATTTTCTTCATACTCGAACACCTTCCCATGCTTGTTTATAAGCTTGATAGCTTTTGAATGGTTCTTCTGCCTTTGTAATTCCTCGACCAACGACAATTGCTGAAACTCCCGCATTTCTAGCTTCTTCTGGTGTTGCTACTCTCTTTTGGTCCTGAACCAAATCATAATTTAAGCGAATTCCTGGTGTCACCGTTAGAAATTCTTTTCCTAGATGCTGGCGTATCATGGCCACTTCATGAGAGGAGCAAACGACTCCGTCAATTCCTGCCTCCTGTGCAATGAGAGAATAATGTAAAACCGATTCTTGTAGAGTTGCTTCGATAAGCTGCTCGCTTTTCATTTGCTGTTCAGAAGTGCTTGTCAATTGAGTCACCGCAATACATGATGGTCTCTTCTCTCCAGCATTTGTTCCAGCTTCAAGTCCTTCAAGAGCGGCCATCATCATTTCTTTGCCCCCTGCCGCATGAACATTGACAAGGTCACAACCAAGTTTTGCTAGACCTTTCATCGCACTGTATACGGTGTTAGGGATATCATGTAATTTTAAATCCAGAAAAATTTGATGCTCTTTTTCTTTTATTTCTTGGATAATTTGAGGCCCTTCCTGATAAAAAAGCTCCATGCCAACCTTTACAAAAAGCTTCTCGTCTTGAAACGGATTTAAAAATTGCAATACCTCATTCTTATTTGGAAAATCTAGGGCGATAATAAGGGGATTATTCAATTTACTTCCAGCTCCTTCCCGTACATTCAGAAATATGGTCAAAGCCAAGTTGATCAAGTAGTTCAGGTAAGTCTTTAATGATTTTCGGACAAACGAACGGGTCGACAAAGTTTGCCGTGCCGACAGCAATAGCACTTGCACCTGCATAGAAAAACTCGATGACATCCTCCGCTGTCTCAATTCCACCCATTCCAATAATCGGAATGTTCACTTGTTGGCTAACATCATGAATCATCCGAATCGCAACAGGCTTAATCGCAGGACCTGATAGTCCTCCCGATTTATTCGCTAAAATCGGTTTAGCGGTTTTCAAATCAAGTCTCATTCCGAGGAGCGTGTTTATCATCGTAAGTCCGTCGGCTCCACCAGCTTCTACGGCTTTTGCCATCTCGACGATATTGGTAACATTGGGAGAAAGCTTCACATAAACCGGAACTGCTGACACTTCTTTTACTTTTTTAGTTAAACTTTTGGCTACTTCCGGAATCGTACCAAAGGCAATACCACCTGTTTTCACATTCGGACAGGAGATATTTAATTCAAGAGCATGAACATTTGCTGCAGTGGAAATACGCTTAGCGACTTCCACATAATCCTCTTCAGTAGAGCCTGCCACATTAGCAATAATTGGTACATTAAACTGTTCTAGCCATGGGAGCTCCTTATTCATCACTCCATCTAGGCCTGGATTTTGTAAGCCAATCGCATTCAACATTCCTGCTGCTGTTTCAGCAACTCGAGGTGTCGGATTACCAAAGCGAGGCTCCGCTGTCGTTGCTTTAATCATGATCGCGCCTAAATCGCTCAAATTGTATAAGCCACCGAATTCTCTACCGAAGCCAAAGCATCCTGAAGCAGGCATGACGGGATTTTTCAAGTGTAAACCTGGTAATTGGATCTCTAAGTGATTCATAGCACAACCTCCCCAGCTTTAAAAACAGGTCCATCCGTACATACCTTTTTATAGGAAAACCCGGACGGGTCGTCAGCAGTATGACATACGCAAGCAAAGCAAGCGCCAATGCCACAGCCCATTCTTTCCTCCAAGGATACATACACTTTTTTATGAGAGGCATATTCAGCTTCTACTGCCTTAAGCATCGCTGTTGGTCCGCAAGAGTAAATGGTATCAAAGCTCAACTCTTTGATGACATCCGTTACAAAGCCTTTTGTACCGTAAGAACCATCGGTAGTCGTGACATAGGTAGATCCTAAACTTTTAAATTTGTCTTCATAGAACACCACTGCTTCGTTTTGAAAGCCAAGGACATGGAGAACATTTACCCCTTTTTTCACCAATTGCTTGGATAACTCATACAACGGAGGAACGCCAATTCCGCCACCGACGAGTAAAACCGTCTCACCTGCATTCGTTTCCTCAATTGGAAATCCATGTCCCAATGGGCCAAGAATATCGACTGTTTCAGAGGTCTTTTTTGAAGACAAAATGGCAGTTCCTCGGCCATCTTTCCGATAAATCAAGGTAAATTCATGATTTTCTCGATCGATATTTGCGATACTGATCGGTCTACGGAGCAATGGGTCATATCCTGAAGCTATCTTTACATGAACAAACTGGCCTGGTTCATTCATTTGAGAGGAAAGCTCACCACGAAGGATGAGCTCATAAATGTTATCAGCTATTTCTCGCTGGGAAACGATGGAACATTGTTCATTAATTATCACAGTAAAACCGCCTCTCGTGCTTTCGTTTGTTGCCCCATTGGTTCTGCCGCAAAAGTCAGCGATTCGAGGACACGAAGCATCGCCTCTGCCGTATCGAGTGACGTGAAGCATGGAATTCCATTTTCAACGGACTCTCGCCGGATTCTAAAGCCATCACGTGCTGGCTGTTTGCCCTTCGTTAAGGTGTTGATCACCATTTGCGCATTGCCATTGCGAATGACATCCAGTAGATCTGGACCATCAGTGCCAATTTTATCAACGACTTTCACTTCAATTCCTGCCGTTTGTAAAAATTCAGCAGTACCACTTGTTGCCATTAATCGAAAACCAATGGACGCAAACCTTCTGGCAATTTGAAGAGATTCTTCCTTATCTTTGTCAGCAACGGTCATAAGGACATTACCGTGCGACTGAATTTTCATCCCTGATGCGACTAGACCTTTATATAATGCTTTTTCAAGAGTGCTGTCTTTCCCCATAACTTCCCCGGTTGATTTCATTTCTGGACCTAATGTGATATCAACTCTTCTCAGCTTAGCAAAAGAGAAAACAGGTACTTTCACATATACGCCTGATTGCTCTGGTACAAGCCCTGATTTATAACCTAGTTCTTTTAAAGTTTGACCAAGAATGACCTTAGTCGCAATTTTTGCCATAGGTACCTTCGTAATTTTACTTAAAAATGGAACGGTTCGGCTTGAGCGAGGGTTAACTTCAATAACGAAAACATCCCCTTTGGAGATAACGTACTGAATATTTAAGAGCCCTATAATTCCTAAGCCTTTTGCTAACTTTTTCGTATAGTCTACTAATGTATTTTTTATTTCTTGCGTTAAGCTTTGTGGTGGATAGACAGCAATCGAATCTCCTGAGTGAACTCCCGCTCTTTCAATATGCTCCATAATTCCTGGAATCAAAACTGTCTCTCCATCACAAATGGCATCAATCTCAATTTCCTTTCCCGTTAAATAGCGGTCAATGAGAACCGGGTGCTCTGGATTGATTTTGACTGCATTTTTCATATAGTGTAGTAGTTCTTCCTCATGATAGACGATTTCCATCGCCCGTCCTCCAAGGACATAGGAAGGGCGAACTAACACTGGATAGCCGATTCCAGCAGCAATTTTCACTGCTTCTTCGACCGATAAAGCTGTTTTCCCTTTTGGCTGCGGAATATTTAAGCGAGAAAGGGCATGTTCAAATTTATCCCTGTCCTCTGCTCCATCGATATTCTCAAGAGATGTACCGAGAATGTTCACGCCACGCTCAACAAGCTTGGAGGCAAGATTAATTGCCGTTTGTCCCCCAAACTGAACAACCACCCCTTCCGGCTTTTCTAAATCGATGATATGCATAACATCCTCGATCGTCAGTGGTTCGAAGTAAAGCTTATCTGAAATACTGAAATCGGTTGAAACTGTTTCTGGATTATTGTTAATAATGATGGCTTCATAACCTGCTTCCTTAATCGCCCATACGGCATGAACCGTCGAATAATCAAACTCAATCCCTTGCCCAATTCGAATGGGTCCAGAACCTAGGACAATGACACTTTTCTTTTCCGTTACAATCGACTCATTTTCATCTTCGTAAGAACCATAATAGTACGGTGTTTCAGATTCAAATTCGGCAGCACATGTGTCGACCATCTTATAAACTGGCCTAATATCATGCTTTTTGCGCCATTCGTAGATTTCAAGCTCACTGCAATTCCAAATTTTAGCAAGAGCAATATCAGAAAAGCCCATTTCTTTCACTTTTTTCCCTACTTCTAGGTCAAAATGGTGATCGGCAATTTCTTGTTCGAACTTAATGATTTTTTCCATTTTATGAAGGAAAAAGAGATCAATTTGACTCCAATCATGAATCGTATCAATACTGCAACCTCTTCTTAACGCTTCTCCGATGTAAAACAACCTTTCATCTCCAGCGTTACGGATACGCTTCTCTAATAACTCGTTATTGATTTCGTCTGCATTGTTAAGAGCTAAATGGAAAACGCCTGCCTCAAGAGAGCGAATTGCTTTTAATAATGATTCTTCAAATGTGCGTCCGATAGCCATCACTTCTCCGGTTGCTTTCATTTGCGTACCTAGATTTCGCTTGGCTGAATCAAATTTATCAAATGGCCAGCGTGGAATTTTCGTGACAATGTAATCAAGCGTAGGCTCAAAGCTGGCATATGTTTTCCCTGTGATCGGGTTCATCATCTCATCCAAAGTCAAGCCAACCGCAATTTTCGCTGCGAGCTTAGCAATTGGATAACCCGTTGCTTTTGAGGCTAATGCAGAAGAACGGCTTACCCTAGGGTTTACTTCAATGATGTAATACTGGAAGCTATATGGATCAAGTGCTAGCTGGACATTACAGCCCCCTTCAATTCCTAGGGCACGAATGATTTTCAATGAGGTATTACGAAGAAGCTGGTATTCTCTGTCACTAAGCGTTTGGCTTGGGGCAACAACAATCGAATCCCCTGTATGAACACCGACTGGATCAATATTCTCCATATTACAAACAACAATCGCATTGTCATTTGCATCTCTCATAACCTCATACTCTATTTCCTTGTAGCCTGCTATGCTTTTTTCTAATAAACATTGGGTAACAGGGCTATATTTCAAACCACTTTGTACGGTTTCTATCAACTCTGCCTCGTTATGGCAAATTCCGCCACCTGTACCGCCTAATGTAAAGGCAGGACGAACGATTACTGGATACCCTACTGTTTGCACAAATTGACGAGCTTCTTCTAAGTTGTGGATGATGTCACTTTCAGGTACAGGCTCGCCTAGTTCATTCATTAATGTACGAAAAAGATCCCTATCTTCAGCTTGTTCAATCGCAGATAATTTCGTTCCTAGTATTTCTACACCACATTCTTCAAGGACCCCTGATTTAGCAAGTTCAACCGCTAAGTTCAGACCAGTTTGCCCTCCTAATGTTGGCACGATTGCGTCTGGGCGTTCTTTGCGAATAATACGACTTACGAATTCAAGAGTAAGTGGCTCAATATATACCACATCGGCCATTTCAGTATCTGTCATAATCGTTGCCGGGTTTGAATTAACAAGTATAACCTTATATCCCTCTTCTTTTAAGGCAATACATGCTTGTGTCCCTGCATAATCAAATTCCGCTGCTTGACCGATAACAATCGGCCCTGATCCGATGACTAATATACTGTTTATATCTGTACGCTTTGGCATTTGTTTGCACCACTTTCCTCAGATTCTATTAAACTCATAAACTGGTCAAATAAATAATTGGCATCCTCTGGACCTGGTGAAGCTTCAGGATGATATTGCACGGTAAAGGCCGGTACATCTTTATGCTGCAAACCTTCAATCGTTCCATCATTAAGTGCGATATGAGTGACTTGTAAACGAGTATTTCCAATCGATTTCTCTTCCACCGTATAGCCATGATTTTGCGACGTGATGGCCACTTTCCCAGTTCGTATATCCTTAACTGGATGATTGGAGCCTCGATGACCAAATTTCATTTTTTCGGTATTGGCACCACATGCTAAAGCAAAGAGCTGATGTCCTAAGCAAATCCCAAACATCGGTACCTTGCCTAAAATGCCCTTAATCATTTCAATCGCTTCCGGTACATCCTTTGGATCCCCAGGTCCGTTTGAAAGCATGATTCCATCTGGGTTCAAAGCAAGCACTTCTGCTGCTGTCACATCGTAAGGAACGACAAGGACATCACAATTTCGCTTGTTCAATTCTCTTAAAATTCCGTGCTTCATCCCGTAATCGACAAGGACCACTCTTTTCCCTCTTCCTGGACTCGGATAAGCTGTTTTCGTAGAAACTTTCTTCACTTGGTCATTTCTTAATGGTGTAGCTTTTAATTGTTGCAGAACCGACTGAACATTTTCTTCAATATGACAAATGGCCCCTTTTAATGTTCCATGTTGGCGAATAATTCTCGTTAATTTTCTCGTATCTATCCCAGAAATCCCAGGAATATCCTTGCTTCGAAAATATTCATTCAATGAAATTTTGCTGCGAAAATTGGATGGAAAATCAGCTACTTCCTTCACGATAAATCCTGAAATTGCTGGCGTAATCGACTCAAAGTCATCTCTGTTAATGCCATAATTCCCAATGAGAGGATACGTTAAAGTGACAATCTGTCCACAATAGGATGGGTCAGATAAAATTTCTTGATAGCCTGTCATCCCTGTATTAAAGACGACTTCACCAATTATTCTTTTAACGCTACCAAAGCCCTCACCAATAAAGACGCTACCATCTTCTAGAATTAATTGCCTTTTCATGCCTTTACACTCTCCCTGTTGTACGCAATTTTTCCACCAACGATTGTCAGCTGTGGCCAGCCTGAACACTCCCAATCTGAAAACGGGGTATTTTTTCCTTTTGATATGAAGTTAGCTGGGTCAATTTTTTCTTTATGCTCTAAATCGATTAAGGTAATATCAGCGTTTTTACCAATCTCTAGCCTTCCATAAGGTAAACCAAATGCTTCAGCTGGTTTAATTGTTAAAAAGTCAATTAGTTGCTTTAATGTGATGATACCGGCATTGACTAAATACGTATAAAGAAGCGGAAAGGCTGTTTCTAAGCCAACAATTCCAAACGGTGCTAACGCCATACCTTCTCCCTTTTCTTCTGCTGTATGTGGAGCATGGTCAGTGGCAATAAAGTCAATTGTTCCGTCCAGTAAACCTTCAACCAAAGCTTCCCGATCCTCTTTGCTTCTTAGTGGCGGATTCATTTTGTAATTTGGATCCAATCCAGGGATATCGTCCTCACATAATAGAAGATGATGGGGCGTTACTTCAGCTGTTACCTTTATTCCCGCCCGTTTCGCATCACGTACAACTCTCACCGATTCCTTCGTACTTATATGACAAACATGGTAGTGGCAATCGGCGGCCTCTGCTAACAGAACATCACGTGCAATATGTACAGATTCGCACACAGAGGGGATTCCATTGATGCCTTGTTTCTTTGAAAAAGCTCCTTCGTGGACAGCCCCTTTATTGATGAGTGTGTTTTCTTCACAATGAGCAACAATTGGCATATTGATGGCTGCCGCTCTTCTCATCGCTTCTAGCATCATGGCAGCACTTTGTACCCCTACGCCATCATCCGTAAAGGCAAAGGCTCCTGCCTCTTTCAATTCTGCAAAGTTAGTCAACTCCTGGCCAAGCTCACGGATGGTTATAGAAGCATAGGGTAACACTCTTACCGATGCTGTTTCTTCAATTCGTTTATTCAGCCATTGTAATTGTTCCTTTGAATCTGGAACCGGTCTTGTATTCGGCATTGGAGCGACCGTTGTAAAACCACCTTTAGCAGCCGCTAATGTACCTGTTTCAATCGTTTCCTTCTTTTCTCCTCCTGGCTCGCGAAGGTGCACATGTAAATCAATTAACCCTGGAGCAACAAGAAGTCCGTCAGCGTCAATGATTTCATCCGCTTTTATTGAAAGGGATGCTCCGATTTCTTTAATCATCCCATTTTCGATAAATATATCTCTGTTTTGTAATTCCCCTTCATTAGTAAGCAACAGGCCATTTTTGATGATCATTGACATTTACTTTTCCCCCTTGTTGTAATGCTCGTTTTAGTACTGCCATCCTAATATACACACCATTTTCCATTTGTTTAAAAATTCTTGAGCGTTCACACTCAACGAGCGCGTCCGCAATTTCTACATCTCGATTAACGGGGGCAGGATGCATAATAATGCTACCAGCTTTCATTCTTTGTTCTCTTTCAAGTGTAAGCCCAAATCTTTGATGATACACCGCTTTCCCCTCATGCCCTTCCTGCTCATGTCTTTCATGTTGAATCCGCAACAACATAACGACATCAGAAGTTGTGATAGCCTCTTCAATCTCCTCGTATCGACCATGCTCCAATAAACTGTCATCAAACCATTCTTTTGGTCCAGAAAAGACAACCTCTGCCCCTAAGCGTTTTAGAACATTGGCATTGGAACGGGCAACTCGACTATGGCGGATGTCCCCGATAATGGCCACCTTTAAACCGTGGAAACGACCAAACTCCTGTTGGATTGTTAGTAGGTCTAACAATGATTGCGTTGGATGATGGCCACAGCCATCTCCAGCATTTAAAATCGGAATTTGAATTTGTTCTTTCAATGCTGCAAAATAATTATCTATACTATGACGGATGACTACCGCCTCAACTCCTACCGATTGTAAGGTTCTAATCGTGTCATAAAGCGTTTCTCCCTTTATGACACTTGAAGCATTTACTTCAAACGGGATAACTTCTAATCCTAGTTTTCTCTCAGCGACTTCAAAGCTGCATTTCGTTCTCGTACTCGGCTCAAAAAACAAATTGGCAACAAAAGTTTGCTTCCCCGGCTTCCAAACAGCTCCCTCAGAAAATGCTTGTGCATCCTCTAAAATCGTTCTCACTTCTTCTAGCGATAAGGCGTTCGTTGTTAATAAATGCTTCATTTAAAAGAACCTCCTTTTTTTATAGACTTTGTTATAAGTAACAAAGCCGTTTTATCAAAAAAAACACCCTGAAAACATTCAGGGTGTTTTAAATAATGCTGGTTTCAAAGATAGCTATTTGTCACGCAACACTATCTTCACTACCAACTTATCTCACCCTTGTAAATCTCTCGGATTTAATTAAAGGCTGAACATATAACGTTTTATGGTGAATCTAAAACCCATTTTAGCTTAGCTAATATGCTTTTTCTTCCCACAATTCGGCATCTCTTCTGGATTAAACACTGCTTTAGTAGCGCAAGTAGCCTTAAAAAGTGTATCTACGCAATATCCTGATTAACAGCATCATCAGACTCAAGGTTTCCCTGCTCTCTACCGGGCAATACAATATTGAGAATTACTCCAACAATAGCAGCTAACGCCATTCCCTCGACGCTGAAAGCTTCTGAAATTTCCAAAGCTGCTCCACCAATCCCCAATACCAAAATGACAGATGAGATGACTAAATTGCGATTATTGCCAAAGTCGATCTTGCTGTCAACAAGCATGCGCAATCCGCTTGATGCAATAATTCCGAAAAGTAAAATGGAAATTCCGCCAAGCACTGCAGTCGGAATCGTCTGGATGAATGCCATCGCTTTTCCCACGAATGAGAAGAGAATCGCAATGACCGCGGCACCGAAAATCACATATACAGAATAAACTCTCGTAATTGCCAAAACTCCAATATTTTCTCCATATGTTGTTTTAGGCGGACCTCCCATAAATGCACTGACAAAGGTTCCCAATCCATCAGCTACTATTGAACGATGCAATCCAGGATCTTTAATATAATTGCGGTTGACAACTCTTCCTAACACTAATTGATGTCCGATATGTTCAGATATTGTAACAAAAACAATTGGAACCATCGCTAACATAATGGAAGATGTAATCGAAAATTCGTAGTGAACACCAGGAAAGAGGAAGTCGGGCATCGCAAACCAACTTGCTTCCCTTACCGCTGTAAAATCAACGATACCCACGATAGCCGAATAAATATAACCAACAATTAAGCCTAACAAAATTGGCATTGCACTTAAAATATTTTTGAAATAGACGGTGAAAATAATCGCCGCAAATAGCGTCACTAACGCGGCAGTAAAGTGAATAAAACTATATTCACCATTCACATTCATGGCCATATCCACTGCTGTTGCTGCTAAACCTAATCCGATTACCATAATAACCGGTGCAACCACAATCGGTGGTAAGAGACGCATTAACCATTTGTATCCTGTTTTCCAAATAATGAGTGAGACAACCCCGTAGGTAATCCCTACTGCCATCGCACCAATCATTGCATTCCCTGGATTAACGCTCATTCCATTTTCGTCAAGGCCTCCAGCTGCAATCAAGATCGGTGCGATGAATGCAAAGGACGAACCTAAATAGGCGGGCACTTTAAATTGTGTGATTAGCAGAAAAAGGATTGTTGCAATTCCGCTCGTTAACAGCGCGATTGCTGGACTTAATCCTACTAATTTAGGCACTAAAATCGTCGCACCAAACATCGCAAACATATGCTGGAAGCTTAATGTAAGCATTTGTGTCGCTGTTGGTTTTTCATGAATATCAAGTACTGGTCTGTTCATTTCTATTTCCCCCTAATAAGAAAAGCGCACGGCGCTTTCGGAACAATTAAAGTTCAAATTGTTCCAGCTAATGATTATTCAGAGTAGTTTCTCTCAGTGCTCATCGCCATCAAACTGGAAGAACCTGTTCCTTCCGAGAAAGGAAATCCGATTCAGCATATGCAAATATGGGAAAGGACCTGAAGTTTGATAGGCTTTTGCTACTTGTGCGTGACAGTTCTTAAAGTCAAAATTAATTCATTCTGGCATAAAAATACCTCTTTGAAAATTCCTTTCAAAGAGGCTAGGCGCAAGAATACAAGGGGGTACCCCTTATACTATTCTTCCTTTTGCTAGCCTCTCTGGACTACACTTAAAAAGGTTGACGTTATTTATCATATATGCTTACGTGTTCATTTTCATCAATTTCCGCTAATTGAACGACAATTTTTTCTGAGCTTGAAGTCGGGATATTCTTCCCAACATAGTCTGCTCGAATCGGTAGTTCCCTATGTCCGCGATCAACTAACACTGCTAGCTGGACGGATGAAGGTCTTCCTAAGTCGACCAAAGCATCTAAGGCGGCTCTGACGGTTCTCCCTGTATAAAGTACGTCATCTACTAAGATAACCTTTTGGTTTGTGACATCAATCGGAATATCAGAACCTTTAACTAGTGGCTCCTGATTATCCGTTTTTGTTGTTAAATCATCCCGATAGAGAGTAATATCTAATTCACCGACCGGTATATCAGCACCTTCGATTTGCTGAATCCGTTCTTTAAGACGTTTAGCTAAGTAAATTCCTCGCGTACGAATTCCGACTAAAATGCAGCCTTCAATTCCCTTGTTTTTCTCAATAATTTCGTGAGCAATCCTTGTCAGTGCTCTTCGAATCGCTTGTTCATCTAATACAACAGCCTTTTTAGACATACTATTCACATCCCTTCATTAGACAAAAAATCCTCTCACCTGAGGGCGAGAGGATGAACGAATGGTATAACTTAAATGTAACTTTGGACATTCATTGTCCAGCTACAAATCCGCTTCCTTCCCAGCCTCTCTGGACTGTCTTAAAGGACTTATGAAACTATAGTAATAATAGCTTACCCGTACTTACTTGTCAACGATTATTTCGAAGCTTATTTAGTAATTCGACAAAATCCTGTGGAAGCGGTGCTTCGAATTCCAAATATTCCCCACTCCTTGGGTGAACAAAACCTAGTACCCCAGCATGTAATACTTGTCCGCCAAAATCAATTGTTTTTCTTGGACCGTACTTCGGATCTCCTGCAAGAGGATAGCCAATATATTTCATATGCACACGGATCTGGTGCGTTCTTCCCGTTTCAAGCTGACACTCGACAAAGGTAAAGTCAGGAAATCTTTCTAATACTTGAAAGTGTGTAACTGCATGTTTGCCATTGTCTATAACTGTCATGCTTTGCCGTTCCTTAGGATCTCTAGCAATAGGGGCATTAATGGTTCCATAATCGTGTTGAATGTTTCCATGAACGACTGCTCGATATTTTCTTGTCACGGTTTTTTCTACGAGTTGATTAACTAGATGCTCATGAGCATAGTCATTTTTAGCAACCATCAACAAGCCAGATGTATCTTTATCAATACGATGAACAATCCCTGGTCGTAACACACCGTTTATCCCCGATAAATCTTTACAATGGGCCATTAAACCATTGACAAGTGTTCCTGTTAAATGACCAGGAGCTGGATGTACAACCATACCTTTTGGTTTGTTCACGACAATGACATCTTTATCCTCATAATAAATATCGAGAGCCATTTCTTCAGGGACAACATCTAGTTCTTCTGGATCCGGAATCGAAATTTCAATTTTATCATGTAAATTGCTTTTATAATTCGTCTTTATCTTTTTTCCATTTACAAGGACATTGCCTTCTTTAATCCATGTTTGCACTTGTGTCCTTGACCATTCATTATTCAATGATGAGAGCACCTTATCAATTCTTTCATTCACTTGCTCCTCATCAATGATGTGTTCCTGTTTCTCCATCTAACTTCTCCTTTGCTTTCCGCTCTTCACGGAACATTTGAATCATTAGGAGGGCAACCCCTACTACTAAAGCTGAATCAGCGACATTAAATATCGGGAAATCATATCCAAATATATATGTATCGACAAAGTCTACCACTTCTTTTCGGAAAATGCGATCAATGAAATTACCAATGGCACCGCCAAGCATTAATCCTAATGATGTCCCAAGGAGAACGCTTCCCTTGGCATGCTTAGCCATGTAGTAAACGATTCCGACAATTACCACTGTTGTAATAATATAGAAAAACCACATTTGCCCAGGTAAAATACCCCAAGCTGCTCCTATATTTCGATGGGAAGTAATATAGAGAAAATTCTCCACTATCGTGATACTTTCCCCCAACTCCATATTTTTTACAATTAACCATTTTGTCCATTGATCGAGTCCTATAATTACAAATGCCAATATGTAATATAAAAACACAAAGGTAACCTCCAGCTCATACGAAAATTGTTACCTTTGCATTTTAGCATACAACTTATAAAAACGGTAGGGATTGGAATCTCATAAGAGCTTAATGATAGAGTGGTTTGCAATAAAATTTGCTGATTTCATTCACATCATCAATCGATTTAATCGTCGGGACAATCGTGAGATAATCTGCTGGAATCAGTTCTCCAGAATTCTCGCAAAAACCAAATGTCCCTGACTCCATTTTTCTAATCGTCTCTTCAATATCTCTTAGCTCGTCCTCAATTATCGGTTTAATACTTGAATCTTTATTAAGACTTGCTAATAATTCATGACGAATTATACGGAGTTCTGAATAGAGCCTTTGTTGATTCGCATCCATATCTACCCCTCCGCCTTTGCAAATTTTTAAGTTCTCATTAAACCTTTGTTATTTCTTTTAGTATTGCCTCACTTAACATTCTGACACAGGCAAACATTTGACAGACTGAACAACCTTTTACGATCTTGGAAGATTTTTTCCCCTTTCATATTGTATAAAGTATAAATGAAAATGGTTCTTCGCCCTTTAAACTTAGAAAAAATTCCATAAAAAAACTCTCTAAGACGATCGTCTTAGAGAGTTTTTTCCTAACTTAAATGACTGTAATGTTGCTCTACAACTTCTGCACAGCGTGGGCAAAGTGTTGGGTGTTGCTCATTTTTTCCAACTTCAGTTGTTACAACCCAGCAGCGTTCACATGTTTCACCATCCGCCTTCGCCACAACAATGGCTGCATGCTCTAGCTTAAGCGCATGATCAGGCGCTTCATCATACGTTCCGGCAATTTCAAACCCTGATACGATAAAGAGCTGCTGCAAATTCTCTGAAATAGAAGCAAGCAAGTCTTTTGTTTCTCCATTAACGTACAGACTTACTTTTGCCGATAATGATTTTCCAATCACTTTTTCGTTTCTTGCCTCTTCCAATGCCTTCAAAATATCATCGCGCACATCCATAAACGCAGTCCATTTTTTTACTAATTCATTCCCATTTGCAAGTTCTTTATCCTCTGGAATTGTAGTTAGTTGGACGCTTACCTCTTCTACATTTGGAATATGCCCCCAAACTTCATCCGCTGTATGTGGAAGAATTGGCGCTACTAATTTTGTTAAAGTGATTAAGCATTCATATAAAACGGATTGAATTGATCGGCGCTCTTCGTTATCCGGTGCCTCGATATAAAGAACATCCTTCGCAAAGTCTAGGTAGAAGGCACTTAAATCAAGTGTACAGAAATTATTGACCGCATGATAAATGGAAGCATACTCATAGTTCTCATAGGAATTTCTCACATTTTTTATCAAGTGATTTAATTTCACTAAAATGAATTGGTCTACTTCTCTTAATTGTTCGTATGCCACCTTATTTACACTTGGATTAAAGTCGGCAAGATTTCCTAATAAGAACCGGAATGTATTTCTAATTTTGCGATACACTTCTGCTACTTGCTTGAGTATTGCGTCAGAGACCCTTACGTCAGCTTGATAATCAACGGAAGATACCCATAATCGCAAAATATCTGCTCCAAGCTGGTTCATAACTTTTTCAGGGATAATCACATTTCCGATTGATTTACTCATTTTTCTACCTTCACCATCAAGTACAAAACCGTGACTTAAAACTCCTTTATAAGGCGCTTTTCCTGTAACAGCTACGGCTGTTGATAATGATGAATTAAACCAACCACGGTACTGGTCAGAACCCTCTAAATAAAGATCGGCAGGTCGTTGTAAGTCTTCACGTTCTTCTAAAACTGCTTGATGGGATGAACCTGAATCAAACCAAACATCCATAATATCCGTTTCTTTTGTGAATTTTCCATTTGGACTTGATTCATGTGTAAAGCCTTCCGGCAATAAATCTTTTGCATCTCGTTCAAACCAAATATTCGAGCCATGCTGACGGAATAAGTCAGAAATATGATTGATCGTTTCATCAGTAATAATCGGTTCGCCATTTTCACCGTAAAACACTGGAATCGGAACTCCCCATACGCGTTGACGTGATATACACCAATCGCCACGATCTCTTACCATATTGAAGAGACGAGTTTCCCCCCAAGCTGGCACCCACTTTGTTTCTTTTACAGCATCCAGTAGCTCATTGCGGAAATCTTTAATCGATGCAAACCACTGAGCAGTTGCGCGGAAAATTACTGGTTTCTTCGTTCTCCAATCATGTGGATACGAATGGGTAATAAAATCCAATTTCAACAAGGCGCCAACTTCTTGAAGTTTTTCTGTAATTTGTTTGTTCGCACTGTCATAAAATAATCCTTCAAAACCTGGTGCCTCACTTGTAAAGACGCCTCTATCATCGACAGGACTTAATACATCCAAACCGTATTTCCTCCCAACAAGGAAGTCGTCCTCCCCATGTCCTGGTGCTGTATGAACGCAACCAGTACCAGCATCTGTCGTAACATGTTCACCAAGCATCACAAGGGAATCACGGCCATATAACGGATGCTTCGCTACGATATATTCAAGCTCGCTTCCCTTCAATGTTTTAACAACTGAAGCATCTTCCCAGCCAAGCTCTGTGGATACAGAATCTAATAATTCTTCAGCAATGACATATTTATTGCCTGTTACTTTAACAACGACATAATTTAAATCAGCATGCACAGTGATTCCAAGATTTGCTGGAATGGTCCATGGTGTTGTCGTCCAAATAATAATTTTTGTATCTGCATCAAGTACCCCTTTTCCGTCTTTCACATCAAAAGCAACATAAATAGAGGCTGAACGCTTATCTTTATATTCAATTTCTGCTTCAGCAAGAGCAGACTCACTTGATGGGGACCAATATACAGGTTTTAACCCTTTATAGATATAACCTTTTTTCGCCATTTCTCCAAATACTTTAATTTGCTGTGCTTCATACTCTGGCTTTAAAGTGATATATGGATTTTCCCAATCCCCACGAACACCCAAACGTTTAAACTGAGCTCTTTGACTGTCAATTTGTTCATAAGCATATTCTTCACATAGCTTTCTAAATTCAGCAACTGTAAGTTCCTTGCGCTTAACCCCTTTATTTGTTAATGCTTGCTCAATTGGCAAACCATGTGTATCCCATCCCGGTACATACGGAGCATGATAACCGCTCATTGATTTATAACGGACGATAAAATCCTTTAAAATTTTGTTTAAAGCATGCCCCATATGAATATCCCCATTTGCATATGGAGGACCATCGTGCAATACAAACATAGGAAGTCCTTTTGTCTTTTCCTGAACTGCCTTATAAATGTCCATCTCATTCCATTTTTCCTGCATTTCAGGTTCTCTTTTTGGCAAATTTCCTCGCATTGGAAACTCTGTCTTTGGCATTAATAACGTGTCTTTATATTCCATTTCTCTTCCTCCTTACAAGTCCTAGCTCACTAGTCATACAGTATTACCTAATTTCAGATTTTAAGGCATTTCATCCACATTTTTAAAACACAAAAAACCCTCTCATCCCAAAAAGGGACGAGAAGGTTTTAAATCCCGCGGTACCACCCTTGTAGATAGAAAATCTATCCGCTCTATGTTCGTAACGTGAATAACACGCCTATGCCTACTTATTTCAAAGAATCCATTCTTGAAAATGTTCAACTAGGTACTCAAGGGTGATTTCCAACTTTTTATCTTTGCCGAACTTTCACCGTCTTCGGCTCGCTACAGATAAGATTAAAAAAGTGTACTTGTCCCTCTCATCGTATGAAATATATTTTATTAACGTATTATATTCTCTTTTATGACGAGACGTCAAGCCATTGAATCTTCTTCCTCTGCGGATTTCAACTCTGCCGCGTCAATCTCATATTGCAAAAGATGATCCCAATCATCATTATTTAGCAGATCTAATTGAGCCTCAATCAACATTTTAAAGCGTGTGCGGAATACTTTTGATTGCTTTTTTAAATCCTCAATTTCCAAAGCGATCTTTCTTGCCTTCGATAATGACTCATTTACAATACGATCGGCGTTTTTTTCCGCCTCTTTTATTATGAGCTTTGCCTCTTTTTGTGCGTTACGCTTAACTTCCTCTGCCGCCTCCTGGGCTACAACAATCGATTTATTCAATGTCTCCTCAATATTAGAAAAATGGCCAAGGCGCGCATTCATATCATTTAATTTTTCTTCTAATTCCTTTTTCTCACGAATGATGATTTCATAATCTTTAATTACCTGATCGAGAAATTCGTTTACTTCATCTTCATCATAACCTCGGAACCCTTTGTTAAACTCCTTGTTATGAATATCTAAAGGTGTTAATGGCATGAAGGCCACCTCCATATTTCTGTAAGTAGTATGTATTCATCAATATTCGACACTTGCTCTCATAATCCTGCACAATTCTAAAAAAATATGAGGCTTGAGCAGTTATTTTTGTTTACCACCGACAATTCGCCATTTATCTTTCTTTGTTTTCCCTTCAATCGAAATTAATTTGAGACGCCCAAAGCCTCTTACAGAAAGAATGTCCGCCACACCGCATTCAAACGATGGGTTTTCAATCGTTGTCCAATTGACTTTGACTCGCTTATTTCTAATTAATTCTTGTGATTTTTGCCGAGAAAGATTAAGCAATGCAGCTAATACAGTATCTAAACGGAGCGAAGAAACAGTCGCAGTCATTTCCTGCCAATGACCTTCAATTACTAACCCTTCTTCGCTAGGCAGTTCCTTTAATGTTACAGAAGCCCGACCAATTTGGGTAAGTTGTAATTTGATATACTCACTTATTTCTTCTGTAACTAGGAATTGAATTCGCCCATCATGAATGAGAATATCTCCAAATTTTCCTCTCTTCAATCCAAGAGCCATCAGGCTGCCAAGAACTTGAGGGTGTTCGATGGTTACAAACTTTACTGGATATTCTATTTCGAATAAGCGAATGTGAAAATCATTTCTCTCCACCTGCAAATATTCTGGATAGATTAATGCCCGTTTACGTTCATTATTTTCCTGTCCACCAAAAAACGCCACCTGGATTTCCGACTGACTACCCACAACCGCCTGAACGATCTGCTGCTCTCGTGGATCGAGAAAATCTGTTAACTTAGAGCTGTAGGTTTGCTCAACATATTCCATCCATTGCAAAGCCATATCTATAAATTCTCTTTCTTCAGTGCGGAAATGCTGATAAATATTCATGTTATCACCTAGAATGAATGAAAAAAGGGGGATCATCATTAGCCCCTTTTATTACTTAATATGAGTAAATTCCCCTTAAATGATCCAATAGTACAGCTGATGCAATCCACTTGTAGCAAATCGTAATACCAAAATCGCCACTATTGGAGAAATATCGATCATACCAAGTGGTGGGATAATTCTACGAAATGGATCCAAATACGGTTCACAAATTCTTGCTAAAAATTGACCAATTGCAGAATCTCTCGCATTTGGAAACCATGAAAGTAAAATATAAATAATCAATGCCCATGAGTAAATTGAAATAAGTTGAACCAAAAGACTAAAAATCGTTGTAAGCAACCATTACCACCTCGTATCTTCATATTCCGTTTCTTGTAGAATTTGCGATATACTTCCAGAAACCTCCACATTATCAGGTGTACATAGGAAAATATCGGTTCCTATTTTTTGTATGTCGCCTCCTATAGCATAAACAGTACCACTTAGGAAGTCGACAATCCTTTTTGCTTGTTCCCTATCAATTCTTTGTAAGTTTACAACAACAGCTCGACGATTTTTCAGTTGATCTGCAATATCTTGAGCTTCAGCATACACTCTTGGTTCAACGAGAACAACTTTTGAGGCCTTTTGAACACTTTGTAAGCTAACGACATTTTGCTTCTGAGATGCCTGATGCTTTTGAGAGCGTGCTGGCGGTGCAGCTTGTTCCTCATACGGTTCTTCATTTTCATAATCATATTCATCGTCTAGGAAAAAAAATGTTTTAAATTTTGATTTTATACTCATTTATTATTCACCTCTTTACTCACCGACTAATGCGGTACCTATTCGAATCATTGTTGCTCCCTCTTCAATTGCTACTTCAAAATCATTAGACATACCCATGGATAGTTCATGACAAGGGGCGTACTCTAGTTTTTTTCCTTGAATTTCAAGCTGCAATTCTTTTAATGCTCGAAAACATCTTCTTAACACCTGTTCATCATCTGTGAATGGAGCCATCGTCATTAAACCAACAACTTGTATGTTTGAATACTGCTCTAATTGTTGAATAAAAGAATGTACCTCATTTGGATCTATGCCATGCTTCGAATCCTCTTCAGATGTCTTTACTTGCACGAAACAATTAACCTTCCGTTGTGCCCTTTTATCAATCTCAGCAGCAAGTGACAAGCGGTCTAATGAATGGATGTAATCCACTTTATCGATGATATTCTTTACCTTTCTCGATTGTAGTGTACCGATGAAATGCCATTTTGGCTTGTCCCCAAGAACCGCCCATTTAGCACTTAATCCTTCCTCGCGATTTTCGCCAAGATGAACAATCCCTGCTTCTATAGCTTCTTTCGCTCTCTCTATTGACACATATTTGGTGACAGCAATAATTTTTATTTGATCTGGATCACGATTTGTTTTATTACATGCTGCTTCAATTTGTTTGTTTATATTAGCTAAATTATCTGCCACTTTCATCGATGCTCTTTTTATCCTCCTTCCACCCTATAAATCCCATCATACGACCAGTCTTGCCTGCAGCCCGTCGATGAGAAAAAAAGTGTTCTTTGTTGCATTTAGTGCATAAATTAGAAACTTGAATATTTTCAGCGGGCACTCCTGATTGTTGTAAAATCAAGCGATTCAATTCTTTTAAATTAAGTTGATATTGATTGTCTTCAATTAGATTATATGGGTTTTCTTCGACATCTTCTAGTATATTTTGAACTAAATCGATCACTCGATTGTCGACAATATAACAATTTTCGCAAATCGCTGGGCCGATAACAATGAATACATCTTGGGCAGGAATATTTTCATGATTAAAGACATGAATCATTTCCTTCCCAATTCCTTTCACCGTCCCCTTCCATCCCGCATGGGCAATGCCTAGTGCACGATGTTTAGGAGCGGAGAAAAAGAGCGGAACACAATCGGCAAAACATAATGTCAGCAATACTCCAGCTTCCTTTGTGAAAAAACCGTCTGTCTCTTTAAAAGAATTTTCATATGCAAAAGCGCCTTTTCCTCTATGTTCCTTACGGATAGTGGCTATCTCAATATCGTGAGTTTGTTCGGCTCCAACCCAATTTTCAATTGGAAAATCGAGTAAACGGGCTACTGTTTCACGATTCTTGCATACAGCTTCGATGTGGTCATGTACATGGAAGCCTAAGTTTAAAGAGGAAAAATCTCCGGTACTTGCTCCTCCATTTTTGCTTGAAAAGCCGGCAATAAGAGAATCTGAGTGCCAGTCCTTAACTATATAATATTGTTCATTCTTTAAAAAGAAAGGTTCCATTCGACCATTACCTCATGTTGTTTTTTTTAGTTTAACATAGATAACTCAACGGTCACAGTAAAAAATAACGTTTCCGTAAAACGTTGCTAACCATAAATGCTATTCTTCCAAATATTTTACTTCTGCAACATCTTTATAACGAACTAATATGACATCCTCGCCAATTTTTAATATATTGTTCCAGGAAATCGTTACTTCCTCATCTTTCCCAAAAAAACCCAATACTTTCCCCGCACCTGTTATAATAATTGCTTCAATTTTACCTGTTTTTAAATTAATATCAATATCGCCAATGTTGCCGAGTTTTTTTCCATCGGATATATTTACAACATCCTTCATTTGAAATTCAGATATTCTTATCATGGATATCAACTCCTACCGTTTCTCTTTCTATGTATATGATAGAAGGGAGGCAAATAATGAACATTTCCGAAAGAGGAGGGAAAGTTTAGTACGAATTGCTTCTACAAAGCTTGATATAAATCTCTCAAGTATAACGAACGGGACATCTGCACAAATCGACTTATTTCAATCAACATAGGGACTATAACTGAATCTTTCTTTGTAGATATCGAGAGATTCAAGTATTCAACGTAAAAAAACAGCTATTTTTTTGCTAAAAACCAATGTACTCTCTAGACTCAAACAGGTTCTCTTTTTACATAATGCTTTGTTAAACAAAATTGTTGGTAAACTCGGTCTTTGACTTATTTCGTGTGAATCCAAAGTCTCCCACCCCTTTATGGTCAAAGAGAAAATAAGCAAAAAATCAGTACAGATACCAAAAAATTCCTACAAAAAAACTTGAGCCCGGTAAAATACCGAACTCAAGTCTTAAAAATTGCCTAGAATAGTGGACCAATTCACATCTGAAGTTAGCTTTGTATATTTTTATTCATTTGTTTTATAGCAGCTTTTTCTAAACGGGATACCTGCGCTTGAGAAATACCGATTTCCTCAGCAACTTCCATTTGCGTTTTCCCTTGAAAAAATCGTTTTCTAAGAATTAGCTTTTCTCTTTCGTTTAATCTTCTCATCCCCTCTTTCAGTGCAATTTCTTCGATCCACTGAATATCCTTATTTTTTTCATCACTTAATTGATCCATTACATAAATGGGATCGCCCCCATCATTATAGATCGGTTCAAATAATGATACCGGATCTTGAATTGCATCTAAAGCAAAAACAATTTCTTCATGAGGAACATCCAAAACTTTGGCAATTTCAGCAGCAGTAGGTTCCTTTGAGGTTTCACTCATTAATTTTTCTCGTACTTGCAGAGCCTTATAAGCAATGTCTCTTAAGGAGCGGGAAACGCGAATGGGATTATTGTCTCGTAAATAGCGTCTAATCTCTCCTATGATCATCGGAACGGCATACGTAGAAAATTTAACATTTTGACATAAATCAAAGTTATCAATTGATTTCATGAGACCGATACATCCTACCTGAAAGAGGTCATCGACAAACTCGCCCCTGTTATTGAATCGTTGAATTACACTTAATACTAGTCGTAAATTTCCATTAACGAGTTTCTCACGTGCCGAAATGTCACCATTTTGCATTTCTTTAAATAACTTTCTCATTTCTTCATTTTTGAGCACTGGAAGTTTAGATGTGTCAACACCGCAAATTTCAACTTTATTTCGAGTCAACTCTTTTCCCTCCTCACAGGAGTTGCTGTACAAAAAACAGTATCTCCTTGAGAAGGAAAAATATGCACTTTCACTCAAGACAAAGAAGGGCAAAAAAAGATGAAATTCTTTACAAACCTTTATCTATTAGTATTTTCGTTTTTTATTTTTTTCCTCAAGACTAGATTTTTTTTAATTCGAATAATTCACACCATTTTATTAAATTCTTTTTTTAATCTTTTGATAATCCTTTTCTCTAATCGCGAAATATATGATTGCGATATTCCGAGCATATCTGCAACATCTTTCTGTGTCTTCTCCTCACCATTTCCAAGACCGAAGCGCAGTTCCATAATTTGTTTCTCTCTATCAGATAATTGGTGCAATGCTTTTAAAAGTAGCTTTTTGTCAACAGTTGCTTCAAGATTTTTTGTAATAATGTCATCTTCTGTTCCGAGCACATCGGATAAGAGCAGTTCATTTCCATCCCAATCAATGTTAAGAGGTTCATCAAACGACACTTCTGAACGAATTTTATTATTTCTTCTTAAGTACATAAGAATTTCATTTTCGATACATCTTGATGCGTATGTAGCAAGCTTTATTTTCTTTTCAGGATTAAATGTATTAACTGCCTTAATTAAACCAATTGTCCCTATACTAATTAAATCTTCAATATTGATTCCCGTATTCTCGAATTTGCGTGCTATATAGACAACTAGGCGCAAGTTTCTTTCAATTAAGATGGAACGGGCAGCCCTATCTCCGTTCGGCAGCTTTTGCAATAACATTTCTTCTTCTTCTTTTGTTAATGGAGGAGGGAGAGCTTCGCTTCCACCAATATAATAGATTTCATCTGTTTTTAAGCGTAATTTAATTAATAGTTTGTACCAATAGTAGGATAAGCGAAGTTTCAATTTTTTCATCTGTTGTCCTCCTTCAAATCATGTTAAAATTGTTTTTCTGAAGCTGTTTTTGTTTTCATCATTTCACTACAGAAGTAAAATCAGTCCCTCTCAACTCACTTTCGTGGTTCCTTTGCTTTTAAAACCTGTTAGCATCTTGGGATGGACAATGCACTGAAAGGCACCATCAGAGGATAGCTCCTGAGTAGTAAATGAAACCAAACCTTTTTCTACTAACAAAATTTCTCCTTCACTTTCAATTAAAATCTCATTTGGTTTAACCGCAATAATTAATTGATGCTCTCGACCGACCACCTTGTAAGGAATAATTCGCAAAACAAAATCCAGATCCTGAGCGAACTCTTCTTCTCCTAATATGATTCTTTCTCCTTCAGTCGCAAGCTTCATAATTTCTTCTGGTACATCTTTGACATTTTTTAAAGAAACAAACATCACTGGCATTTTTGAAATTGGATCATATAATTGGTTGCCATTATCAATTAGTCCCTTAACCTTCATCATGGTGTTTCCAAGTTTTACCGTGACATCAACCATTTTCTCGTACTGTATTTTCGTCACTTCCAATCTTTCAAAGTTCGTCTTGGAAAAATGCCATGCAATTGGAAAGCCTATTAAAACAAAAAGCCAACTTATCGGATCACCAAACCCTTTAATGCTCCCTAATGCAACGTTAGAGGCTAAATTTAGGTCAAATTGGATAAAGTAGTGAACTCCGATTAAAGCTCCTCCTGCGAGAAATGTCACCAAATAAAGGGTAAAGACTCCACTAAGAAAATAACGGAAGCGTTTGTAGCCAAAAGCCGTTAAAATCATTAGGAAAGAAAAAAATAATTTAGTGATCGGATGCCCTGAATAGGCATTTATTGGAGTAATCGATAATAAAATAATGAATGAACCGATCAATCCACCAAGTATGAGCCGATAGCTTTGAACCTTCCTCTTCAAAATGATGGCTGTCAAATATAAAAGAAGGGTATCGAACAGAAAATTTAACGCCCAAATCACATCTAAATAGATGGTCAACTGCCCTCCCCCTTTTTCCTATTACCCTGCGGTTTCCTATTTTTGATTTCTATTAATCTGTTACGAAAAAGTATAGCGTACATCGATAAGGAAAGTGTGTCACTTCGTGAAGTAAAAAAGCAGTAATTTTCACATATTCATTCGGATTTTGTCATTTTTCCTCATTTTCACTATAGTCCCTAAATAAAGATCAAAAAAAGCACGATCCCTTTGGATCATGCTTTTTTTGATCTTTTCGATTTACCTTCTCCGATTGCGATTTCTTAAAAATGTCGGGATGTCTAGAGCATCCTCTTGTTGTGTTGTCGTTCTAGTTTGTTCTGGAACTTCCTCTTCTCTTCTAACCTCTCTCCGAGGCTTTTCAAAAGAAGAAGTTGACTTCGCTTGGTTTAATGTTGGACGAAACGCTTTTGCTTGCGCAACCTCTTCATTAAAGCCAGTTGCAATCACGGTCACAACTATTTCATCCTTTAAGTCCTCATTAATAACAGAACCAAAAATCATATTCACTTCTTGATCAGAAGCTGTTGCGACAATATCAGCAGCCTCTTGTACCTCATACAGGCTTAAGTTTGTTCCACCTGTAATATTCATTAGCACACCCTGTGCTCCATCAATTGATTTTTCAAGTAATGGTGAAGAGATTGCCTTTTTCGCTGCTTCAGTAGCTCGATTTTCACCGCTAGCAACGCCAATCCCCATCAAAGCAGAACCTTTATTTGACATAATCGTCTTAACATCTGCAAAATCCAAATTAATCAATCCTGGTGTAGCAATTAAGTCAGAGATGCCTTGCACCCCTTGACGCAATACATTATCAGCTTCTCTGAAAGCTTCCAGCATTGGAGTACTCTTATCGACAATTTCCAACAGTCTATCATTCGGAATGACGATTAGAGTATCAACAGCTTCTTTCATTGCTTGAATTCCACCTGCGGCTTGATTTGAACGTTTTCTTCCCTCGAAAGTAAAAGGACGTGTTACAACCCCTACCGTTAAAGCCCCTAGCTCACGTGCGATCTGGGCAATAACCGGTGCAGCTCCCGTCCCAGTTCCGCCACCCATACCGGCAGTTACGAAGACCATATCAGCACCGCTTAAAACTTCCTCAAGTTGTTCTTTACTTTCTTCTGCCGCTTTTTTACCAACTTCAGGATTTGCCCCGGCACCGAGTCCTCTCGTTAATTTTCCGCCAATTTGCATTTTTACTTCTGCTTTTGATAGATTTAAAGCTTGAGCGTCTGTATTAACAGCAATAAATTCAACACCTTGAACCCCGTGTTCAATCATTCGGTTTACCGCATTGTTCCCGCCGCCACCGACGCCGATTACTTTTATCGTCGCTAATGAATCTAAATTAGTATCAAATTCCAACATGACAAATCCTCCTAATTCGTCGATATTCCTGATAGCACTATTTATCCCGCCTTCAACAAGTAATTTCTAACTTACTTGAAGTTATCGTTTTAGCTGAAAGAATACTCCAGCTATTCAAAAAAGTAACCAAGGAATTTCTTTACTCTTGATGTGATTTTTTCTTCAGATTGTTTTTCCGGTTTTGCTTTTGTCTGTGCCTGTTTTTGCGCTCGTTTTTCCTTTGGTTCCATTACGGTCGTTTGACTATTTAAACTTCTTCCTTGAACCTTTGCATTCTTATAAGCAAATTTAATAAGTCCAACTGCAGTTGTATAAAGTGGTTCCCGAACTCCAATATAATCAGGAATAGCAATACGAACTCGATTTTGAAAAATAACTTGAGCTAATTCGAGAATGCCTTGAGTGTTTGCTACTCCTCCTGTGAGAACATAGCCTCCAGGTAAATCATGGATACCTAAGCGCCTTATTTCTGCTTGGATGAGGTCGAAAATTTCCTCCATTCTTGCTTCTATAATATCAGCAATCTCAAGCTGATTAAATTGTTGATGTTGATCACTTCCGATGATCGGTACGCTAAAAACATCTTCTTCAGAAGCGTGATCATAATAAGCATGTCCATGCTTTATTTTGATTTTTTCCGCATCTTCAGTAGAAGTGCGAAGGCCAATCGATATATCTTTTGTTATATGATCTCCACCAACTGGTATCACTCCAGTTGCCTTTAAATTGCCGTTCTCAAAAACAGCAATTGTTGTCGATCCTCCACCGATATCAACAAGGGCAACTCCAAGATTTTTTTCATCTTTTGATAAAGCAAAAGCCCCTGCTGCCAATGGTTGTAGAGTGATATCTAAAATTTCCAAACCTGCCCTCTCTACACATCGTAATGTATTATGTAAGATCGTTTTTGAACCAGTAATAATGGTTCCTTCCATTTCTAAACGAACACCTATCATCCCTCTTGGATCAGTAATTTCGTCAAGTCCATCGACAATAAATTGCCTTGGAATGACGTCAATGATTTCCCGTTCAGGTGGAATAGAGACAACCTGTGCAGCGTCGAGCACTCTTGCCACGTCTTCATTCGAGATCTCTCTATTTTCGCTTGAAACAGCGACTACGCCATGACAAGGTTGAAGAAGAACATGATTGCCTGTAACCCCAACAATCACTTGACGAATTTCCATACCAATCATTCTTTCGGCTTGCTCTACCGCCCTTTTAATAGAATGAACCGTCTCATCTATATCAACAATAGAACCTTTTCTCAAGCCTTCGGACTTTACGTTACCAACTCCAATAATATTCAAAGCGTCATTGACCATTTCACCAATGATTACTTTTACACTGGATGTACCGATGTCAAGACTTACATATATGTCGTTGCTGTTCATTCTCACTGGCACCTCCTCTTAAGCGCAATTCAAATTTCTTGAACAACAAGATAATGTCTATCTATATTTCTTTCAATTATTTAGTAAGCAACCTGTTACTAGCAACAAAAGAAAGAAACAGACTCTATTTTACGGATAGGCTAATTTTGAATTCTTCAGTCAGAAGATATTTTGGTTAAAAAAACAGCTTATCTATAAAATTATTCGGCAAAATTAATATTTTCCCTTTTAATTAATTGAATTTTTTCTAATTTTCTTGTGATGTCATTTCGATGACCATTTTGTAATTAATATTCTTCTTATGACAGCGATGTTTTGAAATAGCCTTACACCAAATGCAAAAACTGCTGCTAAGTACAAGTCTACACCAAGATGAACACCTAGAAAAGCTAAACTTGCAGCCAAGGCTATATTAAAGAAAAAACCGGAGACAAAAACCTTCTCATCGTAAATATTTTGCAAATGAGCTCTTATCCCACCAAACAATGTATCTAAAGCCGCTAGGACAGCTATCGATAAGTAATTGGAATATTCATCAGGTATGCTAAAGTTGCTCAATAACCCTAGAGCAATCCCAATAATAAGTCCTAATACTGGAAGCCACATCTTTAATTGCCTCCTTTATCAGATTTAACCGGCTCAATATTTCTAATTCTGATCGGGTCTTCATACGCTGGGATCGTAATTTTTAATTGAGGCTCCAATACTGTCATCTTCAAATTGTCAATAAAGAATTCCTCTGACGCGTTGGAAGCAAGCATACGATTATATAAATTTCTAGCCGTCTTCATATCTTCCGTTATCACCAAAATCTCCACCGGGTAATTCCTAAGCGAGCGCCCATTAATTTTCGTTTCCCCTGCAATTTCCCTGATTACAGTCGTATTAATGACTCGCTGCCCACCAATTGAAACATGCTTAGCTCCATACATATTAATCTCATTTAATAAACGCCTTAATAATTCTGGCGAGAGCACTTGCTGCCCTTGATCGAAAATTAGGGCATTGTCGATCAGATCAAGTTCAATTTTCACACCAGGTCCGGAGACATCTGTTAAACCGGCTTCTTCTTTTAACTCCTCCAACGTACTTCGCAAAGTTTGTTCCTGCCCTTGTGTTCTTTCCGTCTCATAGTTAGCAAGTTTTTCTTCGTTTGAGCGAATTTCTTTTATAAGCCTGGACTGCAATTCCATTTCTTTCTGTAAGTCTTCCCTCAATTCCCACGTGTCACGGGTGTCTCTGACAACTGGTTTTTTAACCGATTGGAATTGAATAGCAAGCATGAATCCAATAATGATTGTAATCACCGTAAAACTAATCATTTTATTTTTGCCCACCGAATCACCCAACTTTCTATTTATGTGGACAACATTTCCTATTTTATTACGAACCAAGGATCGGTTCTAGTATAATCTCCTGATTAACCTCTAACTTGAATTCAACGTTTTCACTGACAAGGCGATCCTTAACCCCTCCCGTTATATTTAATGCCGACGATAAAACCTCAGGTTCTCCAATTGCAGTGATCACAAACGGAGCTGGGTGAGGATTCCCATCAACCTCTATAACAGGACCGTTGCAAACAATATAAGAGTTGTGAGTAAGTCTTTGTCCGTTTATTGCTACAGCCGTTGCACCTGAAACATATAATTCATTGACAACGTTAAAGACATGATGCTCATGAACAAGATAATTGTTAATATTATCATCATTCGGGTTATATTGTCCGTCAGCTAATGTGACCGTTACCCCTTCCCCTTTTACACGGACCTTGCCGAGAAACATTCTATATTTTTCAGCGTCTTCCGCAAGATTGAAAAAAACTTGTTCCTCTTGCGCCAACAATTCCTCGATCTCGAGTACCTTTTCCTGCTTTTCAATTAGTTCCTGCTGCAATTCGCGATTTTTTTCTTCTTGTTCAATCAATTGATTACGCAGTTCAATATCCCGCTCCCATTGACTATTCGTCATTGTCATATCAGTATCATTTTTATCGGTTAAATGATATGAAAATGCCATTATAAAACCTAAGACAAGACTGACTAATGAGAGAATGACATGTTTACCCTTCACTTTCAGCTTCATTCTCTTCTTCAGCCCCTTCCCATTCATACGCTCTAAAAAATGATCCGACTTCTAAATCAATTACACCTTTGATTGTTGGATCTAACTGGCTAACAATAGATGGGTAATGGGCCATTTTTTCTGAGAAACTCCTTATCGATGCACTAACTTCAAATCCATCATTCATGAATAATCTAATATGATATTGATCCGTATCCTTCGGATCATGATGAATTTCTGAAATGGAATTAAGCACCTCAGCCGGGATTTGATTTAATTCTTCGATCATAGCCTCCATTACATTTCCCTCTGAGAAAAATTGCAGGACGGGAGAATTAACGGGGATTACATCAGTCCGTTCTTCGAGAATATCACCATTTTCTAAAATGGGTAAAAAAAGACCCTCTTTCATAATATAAGCAATCCGTTTCCATTCTTTAATTTCGATAGCAATATTATTTGGAAACTCCACTTCTATTTTTGCCGATTTTATCTCAGTAAGTTCTTCCAGCTTTTGCTCTATCTCGTTTTTATTAATTTTCCAGACGTTCGTATTTTTAGTCAATTCACTCACAGCGATAATTTCATCTTCTTGATAAACCTCGTTACCATTTATCATAATTTTGTTCACATGACTTAACGGTGATTGGAAATAAACTACACAACTTATCAGCAAAAAAAACAGAAACAAGAGAAAAATAAGGCGTTTATTTGCCTTTCTCCGCCTTTGTTGTTTAAGCTTAGGAACGCGATCTTCTAGTGAAACGATCTTCCCCTTTTCCAATCTATTCACCTCAATTTTACTTTTCCATTTGCTAATAGAAAGGCTTGTCCAGTTCTAGTATTTAATACCCAAGCCAAAACAAATATTACTGATATAAAGAGAAAACAACGGCACGATAACACATGCCGTTTTTCCTACTTTAATACATGTATAGCGTTCTATATAGTGTTATATTATACTATAAATTTTGGTAGCAAAAGGGGGAAAAAGGACTATTTTCGTCCTACAATTTCTACCTCTGTTTCCATCATGATTTGATAACTTTCGAAAATCTTATCTTTCACATATTGAATAAGAGAGAGAACATCCTCCGCCTTTGCTCCACCGCTATTAACGATGAAATTCCCATGCATTTCTGAGATTTTTGCTCCACCAATGGAATAGCCTTTTAAGCCAGCTTCTTCAATTAATTTCCCCGCATAGTTTGGCAAGGGGTTTCTGAAGATACTACCAGCACAAGGTGAGTCCCATGGTTGTGTTACTTTACGATATTCTTTATTTTTCTTCATTTCTGCCGCTATTTTTTCCCTGTCTCCTTCAGCTAATTGAAAAATTGCTTTTATCACAATACCTGGACGTTTTTTTTGAAGAACAGAGGTACGATATGAAAACTCCATTTCCTCATTCGTAAGCCATTCTAATTGTCCATCCTCAAAGAGAACAAGTGCTTTATCAAGTATTTTCGATATATCTGAGCCATGGGCACCAGCGTTCATGTATACCGCACCGCCTACTGAACCCGGAATTCCACTGGCAAACTCAAGACCTGACAGTCCTTTTCTGCTGATCTGAGTTGCTAATGCGACAAGAGAATAACCTCCACCAACCGTAATTTGAGTCCCATCAAGCTGAAGGTCATTGATTCCCGTTCCTAACTTAATGACAACACCTTCAATTCCCTGATCGGAAACAAGGAGATTTGAACCTCTTCCAATTGCTCTCCAATTTACTTGATGATCACGGATGACCTCCATCGTTTTTTGTAAATTTTCTATAGACGAAGGTTCAACAAAACAATCTGCCGGGCCACCAATCTTTAGCGTAGTATGATTTGCTAATGGCTCATTTTCTTTTACCTTCCCCACATTAATTTCTTTTAGTTTTGTACACAGTTCGATCATCTTGACCTCCCTTTCGTTGCTGGGTTATTTCATTATATGAAGACCTTATCGATTTGCTTAAAAGATCATTAAGTTCCATAGCGCGTCAATTCTTTCATAACTGAATAAAGCCGTGTAGCTGCATCTTGCACGCCGAGTTCTTTTGCTGATTTTTTCATGATTGCTAACTGTTCCTGATCCAGCAAAACCAGATCAATTTCCTCAACAAGCTTTTTACTCGTTAGCTCTTTCTCGACGAGTAATTTGGCTGCTCCATGCTCACTTAATGCCAAGGCATTTTTTTCTTGGTGATTATTTGTAACGTATGGACTCGGAATAAGGATACTCGGGATACCAAGTGATGTTAATTCTGCTAAAGTTGTTGCTCCTGCTCGAGACACAGTCAGATCAATCCCTGCTAATACCTCTGGCATATTGTGCACAAACGGTTTAATGATGACATTCGTAGGATTTCCAACAAGCTCCACCTCTTTAAGCACATCATTAAAATGAACGTCTCCAGTTATATATAAAATTTGATACGGTTTATTGCCAAATTCTGAAAGCGATTTTACGACCGCCTCATTAATAGGTCTGGCTCCACGGCTCCCACCAAAAATCAATACAGCCGGTTCGTCAAGCTTTAAACCAACTGATAAACGCCCTTTTACCCCATCCTGTTCCAATACTTCAGAAGCGCGGGGATTGCCAGTAAAGACGACTTTCTCACTCGGAAAGAAACTTTTAGCCTCTTCAAAGCAGATCGCTACTTTGTTAACATAGCGACTTAAAAATTTATTAGTCAAGCCTGGCACACTATTCTGTTCGTGAATAATTGTTGGAATTCCAAGCTTTGCTGCAGCGTAGACAACAGGACCGCAAACATAGCCACCAGTTCCAATTACGACATCTGCTTTAAATTCCTTGAGCATCTTTTTGCTATCCGCTACCCCTTTTATAAAACGATAAACTGTTTTAATATTATCAACTGACAACTTTCGTTTGAATCCAGAAATATGTATTGATTTAAAAGGAATATTCTCTCTTGGCACGAGCTTACCTTCCAACCCTTGTTCTGTACCAATATACAAAAACTCGGCATCTTTATTTTCTTTTTGTATTTCACGAATTAAGGCAAGCGCCGGATAAATATGACCACCGGTACCTCCGCCACTTACAACAATTTTCATTTCTTCACCTCATAAATATCTTAAAAAACGGTAAAAACAGCGACTGATAAAATAACGTTCTATTTGAACTTCTTTAAAGTAAATTGTTTAGCGATCATGCGCTTTTCCCATTTTACTATATTATCAAGAATCCTGAGATAACAACATGATAATGTTATTAATTTTTAATGTTTTTGTCATAAAAGAAGTTCACCTATATTTTACTAAAATGACCGCTAAATATCTAATCGTAGCCAATTAAAACGGTATTTTCACAACATTGCTACAATTAGTTTCTGAAGAGCTGAAACATACACGATCTTTCGTTTTTCTAAAGTAATAGTAAAACAGAAAGAAGCCCTGATATTCAGGGCTAAGAACAATTTCTCATTTTATGTGAATAAATGCTTTGCCATTTTTACTTTTTCATTAATAGCGTGAATGACGGCTAATATTTAAAAGGACGCCAATCGCAACTAACATCAATGTTAAAGAAGAACCGCCATAGCTGAGAAATGGCAAGGTTATACCAGTTACTGGCATAAGCCCAGTCACTACACCTATATTAATCATCACTTGAATGGCAATCATCGCAATAATACCAACCGCTAAAAAACTTCCAAACAAATCTGGTGCTCCTAATGCGATCCGAATTCCTCTCCACAATAGAAGCGCAAACAGTAAAAGGACGAAAGAACCGCCAATAAAGCCTAATTCCTCGGCTAATATCGCAAAAATAAAATCCGTTTGCGGCTCAGGCAAATAAAAGAATTTTTGTCTACTTTGACCTAATCCTAGTCCGAACAATCCGCCTGGACCAATTGCATACAATGATTGAATAATCTGGAACCCACTATTTTGCGGATCTGACCAAGGGTCTAAAAATGACGTAATTCGTTGAATTCGATAAGGGGCTGAGATAATCAGCCCTACAAAGCCTAAGAGACCAAGAACACCTAAACCAACAAAATGGCTGATTCTTGCCCCGGCGATAAAGATCATGACGATGCAAGTTCCTACCATTACCGTTCCCGTTCCTAAATCGGGCTGAAGCATAATCATGCCAAAAGCAAGAAATACTAATCCTAACGATGGAAAGAGACCTTTTTTTAATGACGTAATATGCTTTTGATTTTCGGATAAATACTTCGCTAAAAAAGCAATCATCGCTAGCTTCATAAATTCAGATGGTTGAACGGAGAACGCCCCTACCCCGATCCAACTTCTTGACCCATTTCTGACATTTCCTATACCCGGAATCAGAACAAGGATTAGAAGAACAAAACAGACGATCAATAGGACTTTTGCAAATTTTCTCCATGTCCAGTAATCAACATTCATGATAAAGAACATCGCGAAAATTCCTACTCCAGCAAAAAGCATTTGTCTTTTAGCAAAGAAAAAGGAATCATCAAATTTATAATCAGCCCAAACGGCGCTGGCACTATAAACCATAATTAATCCTAAAGCGAGCAATGCAAATGTCACGATTAACAAAATAAAGTCAGGAGTAGATCTTTTTGTCGGCAATTTATACACCTCGAATGCAAGTTTAAGGGCCGAGTTGCCTTATGCCAAACATGCGAAGTTGGACTAGCCCTTATTTAAGCTTATGCACCGCTTCGATAAAAATGTCTCCCCTAACCTCAAAAGTTTTATATTGGTCCCAGCTAGCACACGCAGGTGAGAGTAGTACCACATCTCCTGGGCTCGACAACTTAAAAGCAGCGGGTACGGCTTTTTCTACATTATCGACACGGATGATCGATTTTATTCCCGCCTCACGTGCTACTCTTTCAATTTTTCCTGCCGTTTCTCCAAAGGTTACAAGCGCTTTTACCTGTTCGAGATGCGGATGTAACTCATCGAATTCATTTCCCCTATCTAATCCGCCTGCAAGCAAGACGACCGGTTCTCGGAATGCAGCTAACGCTTTGCTTGTTGCTAAAATATTCGTGGCCTTTGAATCATTATAGAACTTACGACCTTCCTTTTCTGCTATAAATTGAAGGCGATGCTTAACCCCATTGAAGGAATTTAAGACTTGAAAAATAGCTTCATTTGCCACTCCAGAAAGTTTTGCTGCAGCCACCGAAGATAAAATGTTTTCGAGATTATGTTCACCAGGTAAAACAATGTCTTTGATATCGATAATTTTTTCAGCAATGAACCATATCGATCCGTCTTTCACATAAGCGCCATTATCGACTATTTTTTTAGTGGAAAATGGAATCAATCGCGCCTTTGAGCGTTTCGCTATTTCCACTACCTGTTCTTGGTCAACATTGACAATTAAATATTCCGCTTCCGTCTGATTTCTAGTAATATTTTCCTTTGCTTTCCAGTATTCATTTAAATTGCCGTGATAATCTATATGGGCTTCATAGAGATTTGTGATAATCGCAATCAATGGGTTAAACTGGTCGATACCCATTAGCTGAAATGAAGATAGCTCAATCACAACGATATTATCCTCCGTTGCCATCTGGGCAACATCCGATGCCACTGTACCAATATTTCCAGCAACGAGAGGCGCTTTGCCACCTTTAGATAGCATTTCATGGACAAGAGTGGTGGTGGTTGTTTTTCCATTCGTACCTGTAATCGCAACAAATGGTGCTTCGGAAATTTGATAAGCTAGCTCCACTTCAGTAATGATTGGAATCCCTTTCTCAAGTGCTCTTTCGACCATTGGATTGTGATATGGAATTCCTGGGTTTTTAACAATCAACTCAAAACCTTCATCCAATAATTCAACAGGATGATCCCCGCAAATGACCGTGATTCCTTGCTCAAGCAACCCTTGCGCTGCTGGATTTTCAGATAAAGGCTTCATATCATTGACCGTTACGAATGCCCCCAATCTATGTAAAAGCGAGGCTGCACTCACCCCGCTTTTGGCTAGTCCTAGTACTAATATTTTCTTATGATAGTATTTTTTTATCTGTTTCAATTACATCCACACCTCAATATAGATTCCAAGAACAGCCAAGAGTAATCCAACTGTCCAAAATGTAACGACGACACGCCACTCAGACCAGCCGACAAGTTCATAATGATGATGAAGAGGACTCATGCGAAAAATTCTTCGCCCCGTTGTCTTAAAAGAAATCACCTGCAGGATAACTGACAACGTTTCAATTACAAATACGCCACCAATAATAATTAATAAAATTTCTAGCTTTAATAAAATCGCCACAGCAGCAATTGCTCCGCCCAGCGCTAGTGAACCAGTGTCTCCCATAAAGACTTTCGCAGGATGGGCATTAAAAACAAGAAAACCAAGCACTGCCCCAACAACAGCGACCGAGAAAACAGCGATTTCCAATTGTGAAATATTCCAGGCTAATACTGCAAACGCTCCGAAAGCAATCGCGGACGTGCCAGATACTAAACCATCTAAACCATCAGTTAGATTGACTGCATTAGAAAAACCAACTAGCCAAAAAATAATAAAAAGTACATATCCCCAACCTAAATCAATCGAAAAATCGGTGAGAGGAATCGAAATGACTGTCGAAAAATCATAGTGCTGTAAAATTAAAAAGAAAATAACAGAAACAATGATTTGCCCAATTAATTTTTGCAAAGATGTAAGGCCAAGGTTTCTTTTTAACGCCACTTTAATAAAATCATCTAGAAAACCTAATAAGCCAAATCCAAATGTCACAAAAATAAGTAAGTACGTATGAATGGTAGGCTGAGCATATTTCCCGATCATAATAAATGTTGTTGCGACAATTGATAACAAAATGACAAGTCCACCCATCGTCGGTGTCCCTGATTTCTTTTGATGGGATTTCGGCCCCTCTTCCCGAATGCTTTGTCCAAATTTCAACCTTCTTAAGAAAGGAATAAATATAGGAGAAAGAATGACTGAAATCAAAAATCCTAATAATATGGTAAAAAATATCACTTGCTCGAGCATGTTCTATTCCTTCTCCTCTCGAAACTGCTCTATCAGTTTGTTAAATTTTGCTTCTATTACTGCATTATCATATGTCTCATAAAATTCTTTCAGAAGTTTTTCATCTAAAAAAAGGAATTTTGTTTTGTCCTTTTTTGCCATTTTCTTTCCACTTATCTTAGCTCGATAGGTGAAAAAAACTTCCATTGCCGCCCTAGCAGGATCGTCTGTGTAGAATACGGGAAAATGATTTGGCGTATATTTAGGTATTGCCTTTCCTTTTTCCCAAACAACGCCGACAGCACCATTAGCAATCGCTTGTTGAAGATCACAAGAAGCTGAATCTACAGGAATGTAAAGCCCTTTTGGTTGATGTAAATCGGCTTTTAGCGAAACCGTTTGATAATCCAAATCAAATTCTTTTGTTCCCGTTATATCTGAAAAAATCGTAGATAAGTCTTCATAGGTTAAGAACATCCTATCTCTCCTTTGCCTCATTGAATGAAGTATCTTAATCGTTCATAGACGTAGGATCCTTCTAGGAAGTAGTTCTAATCTTTCTTAAGTCGAGCAATCGCTTCTTTTGCTACTTCTCGATCATCGAAATCAAAAACATTGTCACCAACTAATTGATATGTTTCATGACCTTTGCCGGCAATTAAAATTACATCACCTGATTCTGCTGTTTTGATCGCATAATAGATCGCCTCTTTCCGATCGCTTAACACTTCGTAGCTTTTTCCGACAACCCCCGCTTCCATATCCTTCAAAATCTGCTCAGGATCTTCGCTGCGTGGATTATCGGAAGTAAAAATCGGACGTTCACAATATTCACAGGCAACTTTCGCCATCATCGGACGTTTCGTTCGATCCCTATCTCCGCCACAGCCTACAACGACAGAAATCTTATTTTGTGCGAACTCTTTAATTGTTTTCAAGACATTTTCTAAGCTGTCAGGTGTATGAGCATAGTCGACAATCACTGTAAAATCCTGACCTTGATCGACTAATTCAAAGCGACCTGCCACACCTTTTATTCCTGCAATCGACGCAATTGCATTCTCGATGGACACTCCCGAACAAAGTGCAGCAGCAATACTAGCAAGAGCATTGTAAACACTAAATTTCCCAATTAAATTCATTTTAACTTGGTGAGTGCCAAATGGACTAACTAGTTGAAACACCGTCCCTTGAGCAGTAATTTTTATATGTGTAGCTCGAAGATTGGCCTCCTTGTCAATTCCATAAGTAAGCACATGAGCACTTGTACACTCAATAAACATGTCGCTAGCTTCATCATCGACATTTAAGACTGCAAACTTAGGTTTATGCAAATGATATGTATTGCCTAATTGAGAGAATAATAAGCTCTTCGCCCTCTTATATTCATCCATTGTTTGATGGTAATCTAAATGATCCTGAGTCAAATTAGTAAAAACAGCAACATTAAAATCGGTTCCATGCACCCGCCCTTCGACTAAAGCATGGGATGAAACCTCCATTACGGTCGATTGTACTCCGGCGTCTACCATTTGTTTAAAAGTCTTTTGCAACGTCAAGCTTTCAGGTGTTGTATTTTTCGTTTCCAGTTGTTTTGCACCAATTTTCGTATACATCGTTCCGATCAATCCAGTTTGCTGGTTAGCATCAGAAAGAATTTTTTCGATCAAATGACTCGTCGTTGTTTTTCCATTTGTTCCAGTAATTCCTATCATATGAAGTTTATGACTAGGTTGACCATAAAATGCATCAGATAATACAGCCATCGCACGTTTTGTACTTTCAACAACAATAACCGGAACTGATAATGACAGTGGCTTTTCAGAAATGACAGCAACTGCCCCTTGCTGAACGGCCGCTTCAGCAAAATCATGACCATCAACCGTATATCCTTTTATACAAATAAATAAACTTCCTTTTACGACTTTACGATTATCATTTTCTATTGATTCAATTTCTAGATTATTGATGTTATCCAATTTAATAAAATGAAGGTGGCTCAGTAAAGTATGTAATTTCAATTTAATCATATCCTCTCTTAGAAAGTACGAACACCTTGCTTTTATGGGTAAGTTCTTTGCTAGTCTTGGCCGTGTACGCTTTTTTGCTGGATTCCTTCGAGAGCTCTTTCAAAAACTCGCGTATTTTATTTTACATGAAAACCACACATTTCGCTATTTTTTCTCAGGATATTGTTTTTCTTTATTAAAAAACAAAGATTTAGGTTGGTACGAAAAAAAGAGAGGCGAATTTCTTTCAGCCTCCCGCGCTCACTATTCCTTTTTCTCATCTGTTGTTTCTGGATCATCAAAATAGAGCCTAATCGTTGAACCTTCCTTCAACTTTATGCCACCTTGAGGAGTTTGTTTGACAACCGTACTTCCTTGACCGCTTGCATCTATTTTAAAATTCACGAAAATTTCTCTAATCTCTGTTTTTGTCATCCCAACCATATCTGGAACCTCGATCATGACAGGGTCATCCCAACCTTTTCTTACCTTTTCAATTTGCTCTTTTCTCGGCTTTACTCCTAAAGCCCTCAAGCTGTCTCCCATAATGTTTCCAACAATAGGTGCAGCTACTGTACCACCAAATTGAATCGTCCCCTTCGGATTATCAACAGCGACATAAACGACTAGCTGCGGATCATCGGCGGGAGCAAAGCCAATAAATGAGACGATGTGGTTGTTTTCCATATAACGTCCGTTCTTAACCTTCTGAGCTGTACCGGTTTTTCCTCCAACCCGATATCCTTCCACAAATGCTTTTCCACCTGTCCCCTGTGCAACAACCGTTTCAAGAGCATGACGAATTTCTTTTGACGTTTCTTCTGAAATTACTTTTCTTTTTGCAGTCGGAGAGGTTTTCATAACCACTTCACCACTAACTGGATCGACTAATTCTTTTGCGATATAAGGAGTATATAGTGTGCCCCCATTTATCGCAGCGGAAAGGGCGGTTACTTGTTGGATCGGGGTAACCGACACCCCTTGCCCAAAGGCAGTTGTTGCCAGTTCAACAGGACCTACACGATCTAAATTAAAAAGAATCCCTTTCCCTTCTCCTTGTAGATCTATTCCGGTTTTTTCTCCAAAGCCAAAATCTTTAATATACTTAAACAGCGTTTCTTTTCCTAATCTTTGTCCCAATTCTACAAAACCAGGGTTACAGGAATTTTGCACAACCTCTAGAAAGGATTGACTTCCATGTCCTCCTCTTTTCCAACAGTGCAGCGTTGCCCCATCTACCTTCACCGAACCAGAGTCATGGAAATGATCCTTCTCTAAGTCAACCTTCCCTTCCTCAAGGGCAGCTGCCAAAGTAATGATCTTAAAGGTCGAACCAGGTTCATACGTACTCCAGACTGGTAAATTTCGATTATAAACCTCGGGAGCAACTTCTTGAAAATGGGTCGGGTTAAAGCTAGGACGACTCGACATTCCTAGCACTTCACCAGTATTCGGGTCCATTGCAATAGCAATGGCCCCATCTGGCTTGTATGTCGCCTCCGCTATGTCAAGCTCTCTTTCAATTATCGTCTGCACTTTTGAATCGATTGTTAATTTCAGATCAAGGCCGTCTACAGGGGCTTGATATTCATCTGCCTTATCATTCATGCGGTTATGCTTAGCATCTGCATAAAATTGAACTGAGCCTTTCTTCCCTTTTAATTGCTCATCATAGTATAATTCAAGTCCCATTAATCCTTGATTATCTATCCCTGTAAACCCTAATACATGGGATAGATACTCACCAAAAGGATAATATCTTTTCGAATCTTCTCCAACATAAACACCTGAAAGTTCAAGATTTCGAACTTCTGCAGCCTTTTCGTTTGAAATCTTGCGCCCTTCAGATACCCTCACAATTAATTCTTTCTCGGTTATTTGTTTGTATATCTTTTCCTTCGAGCCATTCAATACTGCCGCTAATTTCTCAGCGGCAACAGCAGGATCCTTTACCTGTCTTGGAAAGACATAAACTGTTGGCGCACTCATATTGGTCGCTAATGCGACACCGTTTCTGTCAACGATTTCTCCTCGCTCTGGCTCGAATGGAATTTCACGGCTCCATAAATTTTCGGCTCCATCCGTTAACCAATCTCCAAGAAAAAATTGAACGTACCCCAGTCTGACATCAATAATGAAAAAAATAAGGAATCCTATGAGCAATGCAATGGTTAACCTTTTTCTAACTGTTACATTCGAAACCCGCATATTCGAACGAACCTCCCTTATGTTTGGCTCGTTCAAATATATGCTTGTACAAATATAAATAGAACGCACCATATGTTGGTACGTTCTGCTTTCTTTTTGGCACTGTTGTTTAAACGGTTCATTTTCGGGTCATTCGTGAGAAACCAAGGTATGTCACCCGTTGGAGATGAAGCTTCTTCAATGAAACACTAGGAGAAAATAAGCTTTCACCGCCGTTTTATCGAAAAAGGACCAAAATAAGTTCAAAAGCCACAATCAACAAGGCTGTTTTTTATTTTTAAGCGTTCTTCTTAGCCGCCTTTTGGGATTTCTGCCTCTTTTTCTTCATCTTCCCCGTTCATCTGTTCTTTCGTATCAGGACTTTGCAAATGAACAACTAAATAATCCCCCTCTTTTAATCTCGTTCCTGCCGCTACATTCTGCTGACTTACATAACCGTTTCCAGTTATGTTCAATTGCAGCTTCGCGAGATTCGCTACCTTCATTACATCTCTCAATGACCAGCCATGTAAGTCAGGAAGGGTAATTTCGCCGTCCGTTTGAATAACTACCTTTTCCCCTTCCAAGAGCGGCTGTTCTTTTGCCGGGAGTTGATTAACAATCTCCGTACCATTTCCTAAAACAATCGCATTAACCCCAAGATCTTGCAAAGCACTAACGCCATTTTCAACGCTTTTACCGATCACATCAGGAATTTCGATCGTTTTTGAGGATTGTTGCTCACTAGGCTGAATACTTAAATATTGCAAACTATTTTTCATTACCTGCTTAAAGATTAATGACACAGGTTTATATCCTTCAGAAGAGTTAGCTACTTTTGGTTGCTGAACCATGACATATACGATCAGCTCTGGATCATCCGCCGGTGCCATCCCCATAAATGAAAAGACATAATCATTATCCCCATGAATATATGCACCTTGATGCGTTAAATTTGCCGTTCCTGTTTTCCCTGCAATTTCATAGCCGTCAATATTATATCGCTCATAGCCAGTTCCTTTCGGTGACGTGATAACAGTTTCCATTACTTCACGCACTTTTTTAGCAGTTCCTTCAGAAATTGGTTTACCCACTACTTCTGGTTCTGTTTTTTGAATGGTTTTACTCGTAGTCGGATCCACGACCTTATTAATGATTTGTGGCTTTAACATACTCCCGTCCCCCGCGATCGCTGTCGCCGCCTGTATCTGCTGCAAAGGTGTGATTGCCGTTCCTTGACCGTATCCAGTCGTTACTTTTTCAGACGGATAGTTATAAACAATCTTTCCCCCGGTTTCATTTGGGAGCTCAATTCCTGTTGGATCTTCAAAGCCAAACTTCGTTAAATATTGACGATACTTATCAAATCCAAGCTTTTCCTGGACAATTTTTGCAATCGCCACATTCGATGAACGTTGAAATCCTTCCAAATAAGTGATCGATCCCCAGCCAACTTTATTATGATCTCGAATTAAATCATCCTTTGTTGGCTTATAAGAACCTGATTCGTAATAGTCGTTCAAATTTAACACCTGTTCTTCAAGTGCCGCTGCGAGAGTAAATATTTTCATTGTGGACCCTGGTTCATACGAAACTTCAACAGCCTCATTCAACCATGTTTTCTCAATTCCCTCTCGCGTTTTCGGATGGAATGTCGGTCTTTGCCCCATCGCCAAAATATCTCCCGTTTTTGGATCAGCGACAATGGCCACCATTTTCGTCGGTTTATACTGCTCATCTGCTTGATTTAATGCATCCTCTAAAAACGTTTGGATCTTCTTATCTAATGTTAAATAAACATCTTTTCCATCTTTAGCAGGTGTAATCTTTTGTTCACTATTCGGCAGAATGTAGCCCCAAAGATCACTTGCGTATTGCACAGAACCATTCTCACCCGTTAAGATGTCATTTAGGGATTTTTCAAGCCCTAATTGTCCTACTGGAGTCGATTCCCCTTCTTTTGTTTCGACAAAGCCAATTAAATGGGAGGAAAATACACCATTTGGATAGAATCGTTTTGATTCCCTAATAAATGTAATTCCCGGCAATTTTAACTCCTCAATCTCTTGTTTTGTCTGCAAAGAAATATCCTTTCCTGCAAGACCAAATTCCACTTGAAATTTCTCTTTCTTTGACAAAACTCTCAAAATCTCTGACTCTGATAAATCAAGATATTTTGCAAGCTCTCGCGCAGTCTTTTCCTTATCTGAAACATAGTTAGGCTTCATCTTTTCATCCAAAATTGCAATCAACGTGTAAGAAGAAGTATCTTCTGCGATCACTTCTCCATTGCGATCATAAATCGTCCCTCTTTTTGCCTCTAATACCCCATTTTTATTGTATATTTGCTGCGCCTTCGCAGCTAACGGTTGTCCCGCTGCTTCCCCTGTTACTTGAATAGATACAAAGCGAAATAATAAGACAAAAAAGAGCAGACAAAATAAAATAAATAAAATGGCTGCTCCTACATTCATATTGGGCTGTTTCCTAATCATTGTCCTTGCACAACCTTAACGTTATTTTCATTAAGTTTTAAGCCTAGCTCTTTAGCTTTCGCCCAAATTCTTTCGTATGTACTTAATTCTTCTACCTGCATCGCAAGATCAGCATTCACTTTTTGTTGCGATTGAATGATAGAAGAAGTTTCTTGAATATCCTTATTTATTTCATATATCGCTGCTTGGTTTGAAATGATTTTCACAGCGCCGAAGCAAAGGGCTACACAAAATATTAACGCTAATATTTTCTCACCAGGAGAGAAACCCAATCTATTTTTCTTGACAATTTTCGGCGCTTGCACCTGTTTCTGTTGTTGTTCTTGTTGCAGCTTCCTTGCTAAATTCCCCATTCCTTTCCCTCCTTGGATTTTTCTAGATTACAGCTTTTCAGCTATTCTAAGTTTTGCTGATCTGGCGCGATTATTTTCTTCCAACTCCTCATCGGAAGGTAAAATCGGCTTTCTCGTAATGAGTTTAAGAACCGGCTTGTATTCATCAGGTATAATCGGAAGTCCCGGTGGCAAATCTGGTATTTCACTTGCTTTCTTGAAAGTCACCTTACAGATCCGATCCTCTAACGAATGAAAAGTAATGACACTTATCCTTCCACCAGGAGCTAATATTTCAATCGCTTGCTGAAGCGATTTTTCAAATACACCTAGTTCATCATTAACAGCAATTCGTATAGCTTGAAATATCCTTTTAGCAGGATGTCCCCCTTTACGTCTTGCCGGTGCAGGGATTGCATCCTTAATAATTTCCACTAATTCGCCTGTCGTTTCAATAGCCTTTATTTCTCTAGCGGCTTCAATTTTTCGAGCAATTTGCTTTGAAAACTTCTCCTCACCATAGCGATGAAAGATTTTTAGCAAATCATTAAAGCTCCAATCATTCACAACATCGTATGCTGATATTGACGCTTCTTGATCCATTCTCATATCAAGTGGAGCATCGTGGTGGTAACTGAAACCTCTTTCTGGTGTATCTAACTGTGGGGATGATACTCCCAAATCGTATAAAATTCCATCTACTTGAGTAACTCCTCTTTTTGCAAGCTCTTCTTGCAAATGAAGAAAATTGCTCTTAATCATCACAATTTGCTCACCATATTGAGCGAGCTTTTCTTTAGCATTCGCTATCGCCGTATCATCTTGATCAAAAGCATAGAGTTTTCCTTTCGGCGAAAGCTTTGAGAGGATTAGCGAACTGTGCCCTGCCCCTCCCATCGTACAATCAACATATACACCATCTGGCTTAATATTTAATCCATCAACCGTTTCATGTAATAACACTGTTGTATGTTCAAACATGCTTGTCCACCTTTCCAATCGTAAGACTTGGAAGTTGATATTTTTAATTGATTTTAAATATCAAATCCAATCATATTTTCTGCAATCTCTGCAAAAGATTCTTCTGACTCTGAAAAATAGTCTTCCCAAAGATCTTTACTCCATATCTCAATTCGATTGGAAACACCTAACACAACACATTCTTTATCTAGTTTTGCGTATTGCATCAAAGGGGAAGAAATATTGATTCTCCCTTGTTTATCAAGTTCACATTCGGTGGCACCTGAAAAGAAAAAGCGAGTAAAAGCACGGGCATCTTTTTTCGTTAATGGCAACCCTTTTAGTTTTTCCTCAATTAGGGACCATTCAGATAGCGGGTATCCAAATAAACATTGATCTAAGCCTCGTGTCAAAACAAATGTTTCGCCTAGATGCTCACGAAACTTTGCAGGTACGATGAGACGACCCTTCGTATCAACATTATGATGGTATTCACCCATAAACATACCCACTACCCCCACTCTCTATCCTAAATGTACCACAATCCCCCACTTTCCTCCACCTTATTTTTAAAATAATTCTTCTTCAAATAAAAAAATCCTTCCGCATTTATCAAAAATAGGAAGGTTGTACTAGATGGCTCTTTCGAAGCATTTTTACCAGCCATTCACTTAAAAGTTACATAACTCTTTTTCAAAAGAAAAAGTGTAGATAAACTCGAAAATTTCTGAGTTTATCTACACTCTGTTTTAAGGAACTTTCTATATCTTTACAACTTTATGGGTACCGTCAAAATCGAAGGGAAGCTTTAATAAACGTTCAACAAAGTCTAGTCCGTATTTATTTAAAAAATAATATATATTCCAAACTCGTTCCTGCGGCCCGCCGAATGGCCTGATTGAATAATCGATACAGTCAAGCTGTTTTAGTGCAACATCATGCTTAATAAGCAGCGCTTCTTCGATTTTCCCTTCCATAAAAGCAATTTGTTGCAATAGAATGGATTCATTTTTCTGTAGTAAAGGGATAAGCCCTTTGTAATCCTTCTCTGATTGCTTTCTTATTTTTGTGTAACTTTTCATCAACTGCTCTTTCGCTTCAGAAAATAATTCGGCAAAGGATGTGTCCTTAACTGAGGTTAAAAATCTTTCCTTCTCTTCTGAAACTCCAGCCCGTAAAACTTCTTGTAAATTCAGGCCCCAGTCCGCTATGCTTGATTCTATTTCTCGCTCTAAAAATGTAATAGTAATCCTTGGAATAATTGGAGGCATTTTCATGTTAAAGATTTCAAATGCATTCTTCAACTCTGCCCAATAGGATATTTCCCCCGGTCCGGCAATAAATGCCAGTGTAGGAAACAAAACCTCCTGCATAATTGGTCTTGTCACCACATTATTGCTCAATTTTTCAGGTTGTTCATTCGCGATGGCGAGTAATTCCTCCTGCGAAAAGGAAATGTTCCCATCCTTGCCAAAAAAGGTTTTCGTTTCTTTGTTAAATTCCAGAAGAACCCGTTCAAAATGCTCTTCATCATAATAAAATAAATTTGCAGCTTCTGATGATAGCTCAATCGTTCTTGCAAATCCATATTCAGCAAGCTTTGCTTGTTGATTTTCAACAGAGGCTGTAATATTAGCAGCATGATTAATTTGTTCAGCAAACGCTTTTTTCTCCAACTGTCGTAATTGCCTATTTCCTGAATCGACAAGTAAGAGCCCTTGCTCTTTAAATAATTCCATCACAATGTAAGCAAAGAAATCAACAAAGGTTTCTGAGCACTCAACAGCTTTTTTCGAGAACTCAAGTAACTGGTTCGTATGCTCTGTCTCTCCAAAAGTTTCAATCACGTCTTCAATCCAGGATTGACAAACCTCTTTATTTAGTACACAGTCTGTAACCATTCTTTTATCTAATACTTTGTTTGGATAGACCCATTTTTCCAATTGATTTCGATTTTCCAGATATACATGGTTTACTTCAGCGTAATCATGATCTTCACCAGCAATCCAAAAAAGAGGAACAACAGGTACTCCTAGTTCTTTTTCTTTTTGTTTGGCAAACGCAATAATTGAAATCACTTTATGTATAGAATATAAGGGACCTGTTAGAATTCCAGCCTGCTGTCCTCCTATTACAACAACACTATCTTTTTTCTTCAGTTTAGCAATGGATTCAAATACTCTTTCCGAGCTCGGAAATGGTTTCATAAAAAACTCAATATGAGCAGCCAGTTCCTCCCTCATAAACGAGCGCTCAGATAATTCCTCCAACCTTTTTTGGTAATGAAAAGAATTTTGATATTGATAATGAAAAAAATTCTGTACCTCGTCAGTCCCATTGTAGTATGCCGTAGCAAACCTATTCGTAGCTGGGAGATTGAGATTCATCATCTCCATTTATGTACTTCCTTTCTAAGCAACAATTTACTACGTATGAGTATATCACTGAATACTCACAAAGAAAAAAACTTTGCCTATAAGAAAAGTGGAGGCGGCTTGTTCAGCACCGTACAAACTGGAAGGACTTCGAATGAGATAAAGGAAAACCAATGAGCTCTAGCGAATTGAGTTTGACTTATCGTAAGGAGAAGGCCTGAAGTTTGATAGGTGCTAGCCGCCGGAACTGGACAATGAAAAGTGGAGGTCGTTTGTTCAGCACCGTACGGACTGGACTGAACCGCAGGAGAAATAGGAAATCCGATGAACGCTAGTGATTCGTGATTTCCTTATCGTACGGAGGTGAAGGAAGTCTCGCTAGGGGCTAACGACCGGAACTGGACAATAGAAAAGTGGAGGCGGCTTGTTCAGCACCGTACAAACTGGAAGGACTTCGAATGAGATAAAGGAAAACAAATGAGCTCTAGCGAATTGAGTTTGACTTATCGTAAGGAGAAGGCCTGAAGTTTGATAGGTGCTAGCCGCCGGAACTGGACAATGAAAAGTGGAGGTCGTTTGTTCAGCACCGTACGGACTGGACTGAACCGCAGGAGAAATAGGAAATCCGATGAACGCTAGTGATTCGTGATTTCCTTATCGTACGGAGGTGAAGGAAGTCTCGCTAGGGGCTAACGACCGGAACTGGACAATGAAAAGTGGAGGCAGCTTGTTCAGCACCGTACAAACTGGAAGGACTTCGAATGAGATAAAGGAAAACCAACAGTGCTTTCTCAATATCAAAACCGACAACCGTCTATAAGACAATAAATAGCCTAGGAAAGTAGCAGAGCCTAAACAATTTTCTCAGACAATCTCATTCCTAGACGTTGCTTACGAAACCGCATGCGAAATGCTGCGTACGATCCCAATAATTAATAAAATCATATATGCGGAGAAGAAAACAAGGAAATTAAAACGCCAAAAGCCCCTGAATACTTTTTGGTAATCAATTTCTTGTTTAATTTTCCAATGGAGCAGAACTACAGCCACCCCAATTAAAAGGATGAGAATGAGGATCAACCAGAGAAATGATTTATTCCATATATTCATAATTAAATAGTGTACAGAAATGATAAATAAGAGCGTGCTACCATCCAATGCCATTTGAACAGCGCGACGATGCTGCTTCGTCACTTGTTTACAAATAACAAAAATAATGATATAGCCTAAAATTGGAATCGTAACAAGTGCAGCTACAACATTTGAAAAGACATTTGACATCTCACTTTCCTCCTCTCTCCAATTGTCTCCCTTTAATAAGATGAAAAAGTGCTGTTATAAGCGGAGCCTCCATTTTCCTCTGCCTTGCTTCAGCAATTAAATAACCTAAAATCGTCTCAATTTCCGTTTCTCTCCCTGCTTCCAAATCCTTAAGCATGGAGGAGTGATTATGAGCTGTATTTAAACAAATTTGCCGTGCATGTTCAAAATATAGCTGTCCATCATCAAGCCCTAATATGTTACTAACTTCTGTAAACACATCAGTAAAGGTTTGATAATAATGGGGATTGTTCATAAGCATACCGTTCTCGACATTCAAAAGAGCTGTAAGCGGATTAATAAGCGCATTAACAACAAGTTTTTTTTGAAGCATATCTTTATAATCGTCGACAAAGCGAAATCGAAATGAAGGATGTGAGGTATGAACTAATTCATTCACTATCTTTTGGTTATGCCCTTGATAACAAGCTATTTTTGTCTCCCCTATTCCCGTATGAACAACAGCGTGTCCATTCTCTCGATACGCTCCATGCTCCACAGAGCCGACATAAACGGGAGTTAATCTAAATCGGTCAATTATTTTTAAATGGGCCATCCCGTTCTGAATGAATAAGCTTGGTTTTCCATGTGTCAATTTCATGTCTTTAAGCAAAGATTCCAGTTGATATTGCTTAACACAAACTATAACAAGATCAGCTACATTTTCTTCCCATTCACTAATTAGCTCTACTTGAACATATGTATGAAATAAACCTTCTTGATTTCTAACCGTAATTCCATTTGCTTCTATCTCCATTTTTTGCGAGTGGCTCCGAACATAAAGAATCACATTATGCTCTTGTTTTAAGTAATAGGAAAATAATAAACCTATCGCTCCTCCACCAATAATGGCAACTCTCATTCTATCGCCCCATTAAAAACAATTTAAAACTTATTTCTATTTTACCAAAGACAAGGGCTATTTTCTCAGATTTTGTTGCATTTCCACGAAAAATATATAACTGGAAAAAGTGTGAGCATATCCACAGTGCGAGTTTTTTTATAACATCATGGTATAAAACGTAATCAAAAAAAGTAAGGGAGAAAAATAGACTTTTTTCACTCCTTACTTTTTTGTATTTCCATGATTTTAGACACCACTTGAATAGAGTAGAAAAGCTATTTCAGTCCGATTAAAAAGTTTGTCCTCGGCGGTAAGCAACGCGAACATCGAACATAAATAGAACTTTACCGAAAAGCCCTAAGGCTTCTATTCAGATGTATAGCAAATTAAACAGGATACACCGGATGTTTTTTATCACTAAAAACGACATCTTTTGTTTCATAAATGGTTAATCTGCCAATGAGCGTTTTTCTTAACTGTGAAGGAATAACAATATCATCAACAATCATTTCAGATGCTAGTTTATAAATATTTATTTCTTCTTTATATTCCCGTTGTTTCTCTTCGATAAAAGCCTGCCTCTCCTGCGGTTGAGCTAATTCGCTAATTTTATTTAAGTAGACAGCATTCACCGCTGCCTCCGGGCCCATGACAGCTATTTGAGCAGTTGGCAATGCCACACAATAATCTGGTTCAAACGCTGGACCTGCCATCGCATAAAGACCTGCTCCATAGGCTTTTCTAACAATGACTGAAATTTTCGGTACAGTAGCGGAACTCATCGCTGTTATTAACTTTGCACCGTGGCGAATAATACCAGCTCTTTCCACCTTCGTTCCGATCATAAAGCCAGGAACATCCGCTAAAAATAGGAGTGGAATATGAAAGGCATCGCAAAGCTGAATAAACCTTGCCCCTTTATCTGCCGAATCGACAAACAGCACACCACCCTTGACCTTTGGTTGATTGGCGACAACACCGACAGCTCTTCCATCAATCCTTGCAAATCCAGTAATTAATTCAGCTGCAAACAGTTTTTTTAATTCGAAAAAACTCCCATCATCCACAATCGCATCAATACAATCATACATATTAAAGGAAGCATTTTGATTGAAAGGAATGAGCTCTTCAAGCTGTTTTCCTTCTTTTGGTGGACACGATTTTACCCGTTTCGGTTTTTGTTGATAATTGGCTGGAAAATAGGCTAAATACTTTTTAGCCGTCGCGATAGCCTCCTTCTCATCAAAAACTAGAATGTCACCACAGCCACTTACTGTACAGTGCATTCTTGCTCCACCCATTTCCTCTAATGATACCTTCTCGCCAATTACTTTTTCCGCCATCCTTGGTGATCCTAAATACATGGAAGCATTCTTGTCAACCATAATCACCACATCACAAAAGGCAGGGATATACGCGCCACCAGCGGCAGATGGCCCAAAGAGAAGGCAGATCTGTGGCACCATTCCAGAAAGTTTAATTTGATTGTGGAAAATTCTCCCTGCACCTCTTCTGTTTGGAAACATCTCCAATTGATCCGTTATTCTGGCTCCTGCTGAATCCACTAAATAGAGTAAGGGTACTTTCAGTTTCTCAGCAACTTCTTGAATCCGAATGATTTTTTCTACCGTCTTCGCTCCCCAAGATCCTGCTTTTACAGTTGAGTCGTTAGCCATAGCGCAGACTGTCTGCCCATTAATTTTACCGATGACCGTTATCACACCATCAGCAGGCAACGTTCCATCCTCACAATTTGCAAATTTCCCATCTTCTTCGTACTGACCACCATCAAAAAGTATTTCAAGCCTTTTTCGAACGAAAAGCTTTTTTTGAGATTTTAATTTTTCGTGATATTTCGCACTTCCGCCCTCTTCTATTGCTTTTTGTTTTTTTATAAGATTTGCTGCTAATGCTTTTACTGTATCCATATTCCCCTCCAAAGATTTTAGTAACTTACTCTAAAATAAGCAAAACATCACCATCATTTATAAAATCACCTTTGTTCACCCTTACTTCACTAACGATTCCTTCCCCTTCGCTTTCAATTGGAATGTGCATTTTCATGGATTCAATTATGATGACCTCTTGTCCTTTTTTTACTACATCTGCCTTTTCAACTAATACATCTGAAACAATTCCTGCAATTGTCGATGGAATTATTTTCATTTCATCCCCGTCCTTTTCCCTTTTTTCAAGCTCTTTTGTTTTTTACCACTCATATCAATAAATCTCTGTAATCGCTTACGTCTTTTTGTGAGTATTTTCTGTATTTTTGTTATATAATGAAATAGAGTAAGTATCATTCTTCACATTAACTATATGAGACTTCTAAGCTATTCATGATTAAAGTTGGACTGGGGGGAACAATATGGATTATAAAGTAGAGAAATTAAAGGTTAATTACAAAACATTAGAGGAATTTAAACGTTTTAAAGAATATGGTTTACAGGAGCTTTCCATGCTTGAAGACTTGCAAGCGAACATTATTGACAATGACAGTGAATCCCCATTTTACGGGATATATTTTGGGGATCTGTTAGTGGCTCGAATGAGTCTATATAAAGTAGATGCCAAATTTAATCAATATTTTGAGCCACCGCACGATTATTTAGAACTTTGGAAACTCGAAGTATTACCAGATTACCAAGGAAAAGGCTATGGAAAGGCTCTTGTTGAATTTGCTAAAAAATTGAATTTACCAATCAAAACGAATGCTAGAATGAAATCAAAAGATTTTTGGGAAAAGATGGGATTTGAGTCTGTAACTTACGATATGGCAAGAGATCGTGGAGAGAATCCACTTTTTTGGTTCCCAGAGAGTTTTACCGAAAAGGAATTTTAACCTTGACGAAAAAGAAGCGAATCAATGATTCGCTTCTTTTTCATCAAAAACTAACCTTTATTTTCTACCCTTTCAAGATTTCCGTTTTTATCCATTTGAAATTTCACTTTTTGTTGGCGATCCTCTTCTTGAAGAACCACCATTTTTCTTGCCCTTTCCATAATTTCTATGAGAGCTTTATAATCCTGCTCGATCGTTTGCAGTTCTTTCTTCAAATTCTCATTTTCTGCTGTTAAATAAGCAATTCTTTCCTCAAATTCTTGAAACTTCTCCTCCGCTTCACTTGATTGTTCAAATTCTTGGTAGAGGAGCTTTAACGTACTGACTAAATCCTCAAAGCTTATCTTCGGTTTATCAACCTGCTGATATGTTTCTGTAGACTGCTCTCCTTCCATTTCAAGTGGTTCAACAGAAGATTGAGTTTGTTTTCTTAATTCTTTTCGTTGCTTTTTTGCTAATTCTATCCCTGATTTATATTGCTTACGCACATAGGAATTCCAGCGAAAACCACAAGCGGCCGCTGTTCTTGAAAGCTGCTTCCCTACCTCTTCAAACGCTTGAAGCTGGGTTCCTCCCTCACGTATATGCCTTAAAACTACTTCAGCAAGTAGCAAATCCTCATCATTTGACCAAGCATCTTGGCGATTCGTGGGCATATGCCAATCCCTCCTAGTGTTTTCGTTTTATTCATACATATGCAACTACTAGAAGAGATAGACTGATCTTCCCGATTTCTATTGAGATTATTCTTTAACCATTTTTTTATTTAAGAACTTGTCGACTTGCTTGTGATGGGCGTCCTTTTCCCATAGTATCGCGCATTGGCGAATCTCATTTTCAATTCTTTCCTTTAAATCAAGCAATCTCATCTTTCGAATGAACATCGTTTTATAAGCAATTAAGACCGTATCTTCCAAAGTGAAAATGAATTCTAGATTATTTCGTAATCCTTCCCAACGATCGCCTTCATATATGTATTGTACAAATCCTAACTCAATTAATTGCTCGCAGGAGTACACTTTTGCTTCTAACAGCATTTTCATCGCCGCTGAATGTTGTAGCCTTTCTAATAATATTGTTCCGCCCCCCCAACCCGTTGTAATCGCTAAATTTCCCTGAACAAAACCAGCTTTAATCCCTTTTCGGGCAATCCGGATATCGCAAGCAGTAGCAATTTCACAGCCACCCCCTATAGCGAGCCCATTCAGTAAAGCCACGGTAGGCTTTGGATGCATCACCAATTGATACAATAATTCTCCCATTTTAATGAGCATTTGATAGGCTTGGTCTTCTGTTTTTAATTGATGGAATTCACCCAAATCTCCACCGGAACAAAAAGCTTCTTCACCCTCACCAGTAATGACAAGTGCTTTCACCTTCGGTTTATTTGCTAATTGAATAGCCTTATTAAGGCCTGCCATTACTTCAAAATTAACGGCATTTCTTTTGTCTTGTCTAGTAATTGTAAAAACAAGGAGCCCATCATCCATCATACAAATATCATATGATTTCGACATATACAACCACCCTCTCTTTCTTCATTAAACTTCTAATCACCAAAAAATACAAGAATGAGGTTGACCTTTCTATTAAGAGGCTCAAAAACGACAAAAGCACAGGAACGAATTCGTCCTGTGCTTTTTATCTCATATTGAAGTATTAGTCGTTTACAACTTCTTTTCCTTTGTATGTTCCACAAGCTTTACATACACGGTGAGCAAGCTTCATCTCACCACAGTTTGGGCATTCTACCATACCTGGTACCTGTAGTTTAAAATGAGTACGACGTTTTCTCTTCGCAGTTTTAGAAGTTCTTCTAAAAGGTACAGCCATTATTCCCACCTCCTTAAAGAGTATTAAGAAAGTCATGAAAGCTAGACTAGCTAAACTTTCAACAGTTTCTTGTCTTCTTCAATCATTATGAATTGGAAGAAGGATCACTTTGATCAAATAATTTTGCAAGTCCTGCCAAGCGTGGATCAATTTTATCCTTCTTCTGCTCATGAATGACCTCCCAATCTTTCCCAGATTGTGGAGCTCCTTCTTCGCTTGATCCTTCGTCACAGAAAACTTGTATAGGTACTTCAAGCAAAAGGATTTCCTGTAGGACAGGATTAAGGTCAATAACATCCCCTTTTACTTGATGAACTTCCTCATCGGTTTCATAATCTAAACCTTTTAAGAGGAAGGTTTCAGTTGTTTCTACATCGATCGGATAATTCACGTCAACTAAAGTACGAGAACAAGGTAAGACTAAATGTCCTTTAATCTTTAGGTGAAAAGAAACTTTAGATGAGTCAATATCTGCTCGACCAGTGATATGCATTGGTGAAACCGAGCGTATCGTTTGATCGATTTCTTTTATCTCATCAAGGTTTACCATCTCATCAATTGGGAATTCCTTGCTTCGATGTTTTTGTAACTGACTTAATGTCCATTTCATAAGAATCACCCCAAGGCAACAAAGGTTATTATAGCTTTCCTATAATTATTTGTCAATATTTTTTCTTTACAGTCTAAAGTGTCCCCACACAACGATAACATACAAATTTACACAACTGCTATTATTATGGACATAATCAAATACTTTGAATAGCTTTTGATTGCATCTTTCTTTTTTTTAATGACCCATTCTTTGAAAATTAGTACAATAACAATGATAGGAACTAAACTAAAGGTATGGGTAACAAGTTATGAAGTCATATTAGCGCTCATGGCAATTGCCTCTGTATTATTAGTTTGGGATACAAACTTCAACTATATATGGCTAGACCGAATGATCTGGGTTATTTTCTCCGTTGATATTTTCACAAGATTATTCCGCGCTCAGAATAAATGGGAATTCATTAAAAAACATCCTTTTGAATTTATTGCGATTATTCCGTTTGATTCCATCTTTCGATTAGCAAGGCTCGTAAGATTAATGAGGGTATTACGTTTGTTTGCCTTCATTAATAAATACTTCCCTACGATCGTCAAAATATTAAAAACAAACCATTTGGATCGAATGGTCCTTTTTGTAGTCGTCATTATACTGATTTCTTCTATTCCTATCGTTTTGATTGAGCCATCCATAAACTCTATAACAGATGCCATTTGGTGGGCTGTCGTCACTACGACCACCGTTGGGTACGGGGATATTTCTCCAGAAACAAATCTCGGTAGAATAATTGCTATTCTGTTAATGATTGTTGGAATTGGAATTATTGGAGCGATCACAGGAAGTGTGGCTACTTTTTTTACTAAGAGCAATAAAGAAAATGAGCACCCTGCCATTCTTTACATAAAGAACCAGTTAGAGCGATATCCAGAGCTTACTCACGAAGATATTAAAGTGATGAAAAATATGCTTGATTCTTTAATTAAAGAACAAAGTAGTAAAGTATTAAATAAACGATTCATAACTTTTAAGGGAGTCGAAAAAATGAAAGCAGTTGGCATTGTAGTAGAATACAACCCTTTCCATAATGGGCATGCTTACCATTTAAAACAATCACGACTAATTAGCAATGCAGATATTGTCATTGCGGTGATGAGTGGACAATTTTTACAACGGGGAGAACCTGCACTATTACCAAAATGGCAGCGGGCAAAAATGGCATTATCCGCCGGCGTCGATATTGTCATTGAACTCCCCTATCAATTTGCTACCCAAAAAGCAGATACCTTTGCTTTTGGAGCTGTTTCTTTGTTAAGTCAAATTGGCGCAAGCGTGCTCTGCTTCGGAAGTGAGTCTGGGGAAATTGAACACTTTTATCACACTTTACAATTTCTAAAAAACAATCAAGAAAAATATGAAGAAAAAATCAAAGCGAAAATGGCCCAAGGAATGAGCTACCCTTCCGCAACATCTTCTGCTTTTCTTGAGCTAGACCCAAATGAAAAAATCATTGATCTATCAAAACCAAACAATATTTTAGGATTCCAATATGTAAAGGCAATCAATGACATAGGAATTAACATGCGTGCTTTAACGATACCGAGAACTAAAGCAGGCTATCATGATGAACGTTTCTCATCTGAAACGATTGCTAGTGCAACAAGCATTCGTAAGTCATTATTTACAACCGGAGGAAGCTTAAGTGAGATCAACAGCTACATTCCAAACACAACCGCTGCTGTCCTTGAAAATTATTACAAGACATACAAACAGTTTCAACGTTGGGAGAACTATTGGCCTTTTTTAAAATATAGGTTGCTCCATACTACTGGAACAGAATTACGTAACATATATGAAGTGGAGGAAGGTTTGGAAAATCGGGTTATTGAAGCAGCTTTAACAGCGAATTCATTCGAAGATTTTATGAATATCGTGAAAACAAAGCGTTATACTTGGACAAGACTACAACGGATGTGCACACATATATTAACCAATACTACCTTCGATGAAATGAATGAGACAATGAAAGAAGCGAACTACATTCGATTACTTGGTATGAACGATAACGGAAGAAGGTATTTAAATCAGTGGAAAAAACACGCTTCTATTCCATTGGTATCAAAATTGTCTTCGTATCATGGCGATGATATCAAACTTGATATACGCGCTTCTAGGGTTTACGCTTTAGGAGCAAAAGAAGAAGTGACACAAGAGCTGCTGCAGATGGAATATAAACAGCCTCCTCTTTATATGACAAAATAAAAAGGATAAACCATCAGAGGATTCCTTAATTTTGCTGTTATCAGAAGGGAAAAATGTCGATTACAGGTTATTTTTATTACTGTAATCGACATTATCCTTCCAAAATAGCAAGCTTTTTATATTCGGATTATAAGCAGTTAATCTCCATAGTAAGATAGTCTCTTCAATAGTTGCTAACATCGCAACAGCAAAAAGGATAAAAATAGTCCAACTCGGTATATTACCGAGTAAAATCACAGCTGGTAAGAATAGAAACAGGCAAACACCTGTCCCTTTATTGCCGAACGTATGGATAATACTCCATTGTCTGAATTTCATTTTTGTCACTAATAAATTTCCCAACCGCATGATCAAGATCGTCATGAAGCATAACCCTAACTGGAACATGATTTCATTGCTCGCCATTTGAACCATAACGAAAACCCAGACAATGTAAAACACGAAATCTCCTAAACTATCTAGTTTGCTACCAAGAATAGTTTCAGCATTTAACAGCCTTGCCAAATATCCATCGACGACATCGCTCAATCCACATAATAAATAGACAATGAAGAAAAAGAAAGAAGATTGACATAAAAATAATAACGTAACAGATAAAATTATACGCAAACAAGACAGAATATTAGGTAATGATTTCAAATTTTTTCTCCTTATTATTTAAAGCATGCATTGTTCTTATAAACAAAGCATGAGGCCATTTTCGAAACCTTTAGTGGCCTTGCTAAACAATATTGTTGCTGTAAGCCATCGACATATAAGCATTTTTTTTAAAAAAGGACCTCCAAAAAGCCACTTTAACTGACTTTTTGGAAGCCTCCTAGTTCTTTGGTTGCAACTCTTTCAAATAATCAATCGCCTCATCAAATGTATCAATTGGAACGATTTTCATTTTCGTTTTAATGTCTTTTGCCGTTTTAATGGCTGCATTATAATTTGAATCCTCCGCTCCCTCTTCATTAGGAGCAAAAAAGATCTCAGCCCCTGCTTTATCGGCAGCAACAATTTTCTGTTCAATCCCCCCAATTCTACCGACCTTGCCATCAGAAGAAATCGTACCCGTCCCAGCAATTGCATAACCTTTTGTTAAGTCTTCTTCAATCAGTTGATTATAAATTTCAAGAGAAAACATAAAACCCGCGGAAGGTCCTCCTATATCGTCCGTTTTGATTTCAACATTTGGATTCACATGTAGTTCTTTATCATCGACAAGTCCGATCCCAACACCTACACGGCTTGCGTCATCAGGAAATGGTTGAACTTGAATCTTCGTGTTCTCTTCTTCTCCTCTTCGCAAATAGGTGAGCGTAATCTCAGTCCCGGCAGTTTGCTTACTAACAAATTCAATAAATTCCTCTGATGAAGTAAACTCATGACCATTTATTTTAAAAATACGGTCACCCGGCAGTAATTTGTCAGCAGCAGGCATATTGTCGACTACATTTAGAACATATACTCCTTTATATTCATATTTAATCGGGATTTCTGCTTTCTTATAGGCAACCTCTATTGCAGATTGCTTCGAACTGGCCATCAGGTGCATTTGTCGTACATTATATTCCTCTTCAGTTTCTTCTTCACTTCGGACAGCATCCAACGGATAGATTTCTTGATAATCACTTAATGAGGCGAGCAAATAGGAATAAATATTTGCTTTCCCCATTCGAATGGTCGTCAACATAAAGCTTCCCTTTTCATCAAAGCCATTCTCAACTTCAATGATCGGATTCAACTCTTTTGCCATCCCCGGTTTAGAAACATAATATGGCAATGAAAAGAATGAGGCAATAACCATAAATAAGGCCGCTAAAATGAAAAAAAACCGAAAATAAAACTTCTTGTTCATCTAGTGCTGCTCCTTCCACTCCTCGATCTGTTGCTGAATTTTTGCAATATATTTTTCCGTTTCTTCTTCCCCTATTTGGATAATTTCATCTATGTTTGTAAATGCCCTCGAGCTATACATCTCAAGAGGCGGCTGAATCATAACATCAGAAGCAATTTCTCTATTTGCAACAATCTCCATTTGCAAAATATCGATACTCTGCATAATGACATCGTAGATAGACGTAATTTCTGTTGTCCGGTTTACACGAGAAACATCAACGGCGATAATAATATCCGCCCCCATTTCTTTCACAACGGAAACAGGTACCCTATCAACCACTCCCCCATCCACCAATAGCCTTCCTTCAAATTTTTCCGGAACAAAAATTCCAGGAATCGAAATACTTGCTCTAACAGCATCAGCTATCGACCCTTTTTTAAAAACCACTTTCTCACCGCTCATTAAATCAGTCGCTACAACATGGACAGGAATGTCTAATTGTTCAAGATTTTTCCCATAGGTAAAAATTCGAATAAGCTCTTTCACACGATTTCCTGCGATAAAGCCCATTTTCGGGAGTGTGAAATCCAAATAATATTTTCTCCTAAATACGCGAGATAAATGATATAGGCGTTCAATGTCTGAGCCAGCACCATAAAAACAGGCGACCATTGCCCCCATGCTGCTGCCAGCAATGAGATCAATCGGTATTTTTGCATCCAGCAGCTTTTTTATTACCCCTAAATGAGCAAATCCCCTTGCTCCACCTGAACCAAGCGCTAGACCAATTTTCGGTTGCTGCAAAAATAAGCGCCTCCTTTAAAAAGGAATGTGGGCCAGAATAAACAAGTTCCATCTTCTCCCACTTTTATATATTCTTATGGTCTATTTTATTTTTCTATGAGTATATTGATCTATATGAGGACAAGACCTAATGAAATAAGTTCCAACAAAGAAATGATCAATTAACATTGTTCTATATTTTACACGATTGAGTAATCGTGCATTTGCTGATTTAATCATTTTTATTTTAGCATTATTTTCTAGAAGATGCACTTTGCTTGTGTCATCAGTAAATCTTCGAGGGAGGATGCATGGGTGGTAAAATCGAAACTAAAAACCATTATACTAGCTTCAGCAGTTTCCATAATGGCTATTTCTTTAATTTCTTTTCCACAAGACTCTGTGAACGCGTCCATTAGAGGATTGGATATGTGGTGGAAAATCGTCTTTCCCTCATTACTTCCATTTTTTATTGTGTCCGAGATGTTAATAGGCTTTGGGGTTGTAAAATTTATTGGTGTTCTACTGGAACCTTTAATGAGACCGTTATTTCGAGTTCCAGGAGTCGGTGGCTTTGTGTGGGCGATGGGAATGGCCTCTGGCTATCCTGCAGGTGCGAAGCTAACAGCCCGTTTAAGACAGGAAGGACAGTTGACAAAAATTGAAGCAGAAAGGCTCGTAACGTTCACTAATTGCTCGAACCCATTATTTATCTTTGGGGCCGTATCTGTTGGCTTTTTTTATAATCCACAACTGGGGATTATTTTGGCATTAGCACATTATCTTGGTAATTTCACCGTCGGAATCATGATGCGATTTCACGGAAAAGATCATGAGCCAACCGCAAAAAAGAGTGCAAAATTTTCTTTAAAGAATGCTTTTAGGGAACTGCACCGGACAAGAATTAATGACAACAGGCCGCTCGGAAAGTTACTCGGCGATGCAGTGATGTCTTCTATTCAAACATTATTGATGATCGGTGGTTTCATCATTTTATTTTCTGTAATAAATCAACTTTTATCGAACTTAAACATTATTGAAATGGTTGGTTCTATAGTTGCTTTGCTACTGCAGTTAATCCATCTTCCAGAGTCATTTAGCATTCCATTAATATCCGGAATTTTTGAACTCACTTTAGGAAATAAGCTGACCAGTCAGGTAGAAAACGTTACGCTGCTTCAACAAGCTATCATCGCCAGTGTCATTCTTGCATTCAGCGGATTAAGCGTGCAAGCTCAAGTAGCTAGTATTCTTGCACAAACAGACATCAAATTTAAACCTTTTTTTATAGCGAGAATCTTTCATAGTGTTTTTGCTGGATTGTATACATGGTTGCTTTGGAACCCCATTTATGAAAACTTAAATCCACAGAATCCGGATTCTAAAACCGTCCCAGTCGCCCTTTTTGATGAAGGAAAGTGGGCGTTTGATACATTTGAACTGATTAGTGACACAGGACCAATATTAACGCTTATTTCATTGCTGGTCTACATCGTTGTATATGCAAGTCGGATGCTTAGAAACGAACATTAATACAAATGTATAAATGCTGTAAAAATAGATGGAAAGAGAAGCTGCCATTAGAATGCACAAAAACAACAATTGCGAAGCAATTAAAAAAGCGAGTGTTTGCAATTACTAGACAAACACTCGCTTTTTTACATAATATGTAAGATCCATTCACTATTTTTTAAATTTTGCTTGAAGTGCTTGTTCCACTATCGGTGGGACTAATTCTGAAATTTTTCCATTATATTGGGCAACTTCTTTTACAATACTAGAACTCAGGAAAGAATATTGGTTATTAGTCATGATATAAAATGTTTCAATCTCATGATTAAGAAAACGGTTCATAGAAGTTAACTGCATTTCATATTCAAAATCAGAGACTGCTCTTAAGCCCCTTATAATTGCATTTGCTCCAATATCCTTCGCATATTCAACCAGAAGTCCGTGAAAGGAATCAACCTTAACATTTGGAATATCCTTTGTTACTTCACGAATTAATTGGATACGTTCCTCCACAGTAAACAAAGGCTTCTTTGATGAATTGTTAAGTATCGAAACATACACTTGATCAAACACTTTTGCTCCCCTAGAAATGATGTCTAAATGACCAAACGTAATCGGGTCAAAGCTTCCTGGACATACAGCTATACTTGCCATCGTTCTCCCCCTTTAAAAATGGGCCTTTTCATATATAGATATCGTTATGATTCCATAGGTTTCTTGTTTGATTCGAACAAGACCTTCAATTTGTGCTGGGATTTGAACGTCTGAACTATGTTCACAAACAATAACTCCTTCGTCCTTCAACAATTGATGCTTATCTATCAATTCTAGCGTCTCTTTCAATTGTTGTTTAGCATATGGTGGGTCAAGAAAAATATAATCAAAACGAAGTTCCCTTTTTATAATTGCCTTTAATGCTCGAGTTGATTCATTTCTATATACTTCAGCCCGTTCTTCTAAATTACATTGTTTTAAATTCTCATAAATTGTTTGAATGGCTTTCCCATCACGGTCGATAAAAAGCACCTTATCTGTTCCCCGACTTAGCGCTTCTATTCCTAAACCTCCGCTGCCCGCAAAAAGATCAAGGCATAGTCCACCTTGAAAATAAGGACCGATCATATTAAAGATTGCTTCCTTCACTTTATCAGTTGTTGGCCTCGTCGATTTTCCTGGCACAGCTTTTAACGATTTTCCTTTCAATTTGCCTGAAACGACTCTCATGAAATAATCACCTGCATTGTCAAACTTCCTTACCATCCTAACATAATCAAAGCAAAGTGCCAATTATCGACATCCAGGTATTTTTTCATTACTTATCTGCCCATTTAAATAAAGGGAATGGCTGTCTACCGCAAAATCAATCACATTATAACTTTGCAAAAAAAATGATAATGATGTATATCCACCTCTATTGTGGAAATACTGTAATTAACAACATCTATTCGAGGATGTTGTTGCCAACCGCGGAGAAGACTTACGTTTCCCCATAAGTTCTTCCTCCGGTTTCTCCTCTCCCTTTGCCTTCTTTCCTTATAAAGGAGATGGAAGGACCCTGCAGTTATCTGCAGGGTTTTCTTTTTTTATTATTGCGATATTGTTGAGAAAAAGAGCGAAAATTAACATCGATATAGAACAAAGCTACTTTGTTAAGTGTCGCACATAATCATTCCGTAATTGCCAGTGAAAGTTTGATTTCATCTTCATTTTCATTAAATGAAATTTGAAAAAGTGACTTTAACATACGGTTTGACATATAAGGTCGGCCATTAATCATTCTAAGTGGATTTTCCAATAAACCGTAATGCTCTTGATTGTAAAAGTAAATATTTTGACTTACATAAAAGCGATAACTATCATTCCGTAAATTTACATTGACAGTCTCATGATCGTCAAGTAGCTGTGCTTCATAACCTAGAGAATTCATCGTTTCAATAAACGGAAAAAATTGTTCATTACCGACAAGAATTACATCGATGTCTTCCTTCAGAGCGTCTCCGATATAGAGTGAGCGCGAATCGTAAAAATAAAGCGGAAGCGCATTTGTTTTTGCATTTTTATTTAACGAAAAGAAACGGGTGTTTTTCTCAGCGATAGAGCTAAGAATCTCATCTAGTTTTTGCGGAGTGAGTGAATTTTCTTTTAAACTAAGCGCTAAAAACTGAGCAATCTCATCTTCCGTAAAATGACGTTTCAGCTCTTCAATTAGAAGGTTTACTTTTGGATTATGACTTTCTCGCTCTTCTACAATGGATGTTAACACACCCAGAATCCACCTTTCTTCAGATGGAAGTTCAGGAGCTTTTTCAATAAAATAATGATCGATCATTCTGCGCTCCAATTCCTGACTATCTAGACTTGGTTTCGCAATCATTACACCACTGCCGTAAGTTTCTGCGAAGCTATCTGTTAAAACTACTGCCATCTCATTGAAATTAGGAATTTTATCGAATGATGCCTTTGAAAAATTAGTTTGGGAATCATTTGTTGTATACAATTGAATTCCTTTTTCACCTACTCGCGGAACTAAAGGTGTGGGCTGCCAATAAAGAGAACCGTCACCACCTTTTCCTTCAAAAACATAATAGTCGATATACTCTAATTTGCTGTAACCTTTGAGCGGAAAGCCAACAACCCACGTTCCTTCTCTTCTCGCTGCCGAGATAACATCAACCGTTGTATGGGTTACTTCTACATCTGGCAATTGAATCAACCAATCACGCAAAAGAAACGCAGAGTCATCATCATTTAGCTGGATTTGATAACGAAAAGTTAGCGACTCATTTTGAGCCTGTAATGAATTGTCATCCTTAGAACTACAAGCAACTCCATCACCAGTAGCACATTCCCAATCCGAAATAGTATTGGGCGCATTTATCCGATACTCACCTTTCCCTGCCAAACCTTCAATAACCTGTGTAACAGAAAGAACTCCGCCTTTTGACTCAATCGTAATATGTTGAACCGCTTTTTCATCCTTTCCTAGTTCAGATGGATTATGGTATTCAGAATAAGCGTTCCATTGCCACAACAACATAGCTCCAATAGTAACATTTAAACTAATTAGTAATGTGAACGCAAGCTTCCACATATGCATTCCCCTTATATTTTATTCAATTTATCCTTCTATATTAACAATAGCAGAAGGCAGAATCGACGTCATTAGAAAATAATTAGAACAAAAGACCTACTTTATCTTCTCAATTCTTTCATAGCCATTCTAGCTTAAGCATGATAAAGTAGTCATGAAACTAAGATAAGGAGAGAATACAGTCATGATTCAGCGTTTTATTGAATTAGGAGAAGGATATTCTGACATATATGAGTTAATTGAGATAGCAAAAGCTAACAAAGAACGGCTTTTACATATGATGACCTATCACACCGTTATAGAAAATAAAGAGGTCTCTTCCCTCGTAGTTATTCTCAAACCGACCGTACCTGGGGATTTCCAACCTTTATACATTTGTCGTGAAGGAATTCCCAATCCAAACAAAAAACCAAATAAACGTTATCAACTATTCCAACAAGCTGCAACAGAGCTAAAAAAAGAAATTATTGAACTTGAAGTCAAGCCGTCCGTGCAATTCTCTGAAAAGGAACTTTATTATCAATATTTAATTGGAATTTTAAGAATGAACCGTTATATTCCACCTTTAGCTTAAGAAGAGGACAATGACAGACCAAAGTAAAGACACACTTTGCTAGTGAAAAAGATAGTAAAAAAGAAAAGCTATGGTTAAAAAGTTATTCCCGAACAACTTTTTAACCATAGCTTTTTAAATTCCCATCCGATAATCATATTCTTTCGCTTTATCCGGCTTTGAATTTTCGTACTCTGTTTTTAAAAATGGCTTAAATGAAGGCTCAACCTTTTTCACAAAGGAATAACTTTCTATTTTTTTCATAATCGTTTCAACATCCTCTAAATCACAATAGAGAACAACGTATTTTAATCGTTTGGAGACAAAATGGACATTTCCAAACTTTCTTAACATTTTGGCTTGTTTTAAAGAATAAAGCCATACGATTATCCCTTGACGTTGTCCCAGCATACTTTTTTCCCCTTCAAACACCTTGTTTTTTTCTAGTCTAGCAGACAAACCTGGATATTTCAATGCTCAAGAATAAAAGGCAGGATACCTTCAAAACATTGTTCCTGTGAGGATAAATCAAAGAGTTGAAGCCATAGTGATTTTTACAGGAACCTACTATTTGCTTGGCATTGCAGCTTCTACTAGAAGAAGGATTTCTATAAAAAGAACTACAAGTTCTGTAGTTTTAAAAGCCAAAAAAAGCTTAGGTTAACTAAGCTTTTTATGAACACCCACAGCTTCCGCCTGTACTACATCCACCGCCACAGCTAGAAGAACTATCAAAAAACGGATTTCCAGTTGGGACCTTTATTTGTTCAGATACAGATTTCCCAATTAAAACACTAACCTCATCCAACAAAGCCTGTAGGTCGTTTTCAGCTTTTTTGAATTCAGCTACGTGAATATCCATATCCATTTCTCTCTTTAACTCCCGAATATTTCTCATCACTTTATGATATTCAGGATGGTAGCGGCCAAATCGTTGCACCTCTTCATAGAGCTCCTTTTCCTTTGAAAAAGCTCTAATTTTACGTTGCGTATCTCTATTTGATTTAACTTTATTTAAACAGAACCTATAATATTCAACGACATCTGACTCCATAATCATCATTGACAACTGTTCAGCCTGATCTAATATTTCCATTCTTTCCAAAGTAGCAAGCAATTCTAGCTCACCTCCGCTACTTATTTTAACATGGAAATGTAAAAAAACGAAAGTTTAATGAACAATTTAAATTAGAATCACCCTTACATTACCCCATCATAAAGCCCATTAAGTTAATGTTTATGGAATGGATACTGTAAACTCCTTCTCTAACTGATATGGTTCATCATTATGGTTTACAACTTCTAATTTTACGCGATGCGTTCCTTTCTCTAATCCTTTAATAATAAATGCAGCCGTGGTCACCTCTTCCTTCTTCACACCGTTAATATAAAGAATGATTTTCCCTTGTTTTTGCTCACTGTCATCTCGGAATGAAATGGCTGGCAGCATACATTCGACAAAAACACTATTTCCTCTTATATGGTGCTGAACTTTAAAAGGCTCTCTATTTTGTTCAATTGTAACTGGCATATCATGGGCTGTGTTGACAGTACTCATCGGTATAACCGTAAACCTTTTGGCCTCTGGTTCCGGTAAGTCCTTTTGACAGCCCACCGCTATTAGCAATAGCATCATTAAACTTAAATATATGGATCTCATTGGCAATCCCCCCTGTATTTTAAGTCCCATTAACATAAATTATAATGATATTGTTTGCTATCAAATCCATTTTTACTCCATAGCATCCATGAAAAAACAACCTTCTCAATAAATGCGAGAAAGTTGTTCATGAGAGATTATTATTCATTGCTTGAAACATGCTCATCATCATTTGCGCCATATAGACGCCGTTAGAAAATTTTTCAACCCGATGCGGAATTGTTTTCCTATGATAGTGTAATGCTGCGATTTGAAATGCTTGAAAATCATTTGGATTCCTTGCTAATTTCCTATACCAAATCGGTTGTTCACGTAAAAACCTTTTCAAATCCGGATCAGAATTAATCATTTCCATCATATCTTTCCTCATATCCATCCCCCTTTTCAATCTTTTCTAAATTGGAATGGATGCGAGCTTTGAGCTGGCTGATTACTGCTCGTAGCGCTTCCTTGTTTTCCTCCCTGGAATTGGAGGATTAATCCTTGTATCGCACCTAAAGCTTGACTCAAATTAGTAATATGTCCCTGGAGTTGATTTGGATCTACATTTTTAACTGCATTCATAATTTGTGGAAGCCATTCTTTTTTATCTTCTTCTTTTTCCTGTACTCCTTTAAACTCATCCCAGCGAGAGTCTTCGTCTCCCAGTAAGTACCATTCCTCAAAAAGTTCCTGCCAAGTCGCATTTCCCTTCCTGACTTCCATCACCATTTTCGGATGCTCCTTAACGAATTCCTTAAATTGCTGAACAGAAGGATGGAGTTTTTTCTTTTCCATGCTTATTCACCTCAAACAAAGGGCATGTTTAGCAGTTTCGCATTGGTTTACTATGTCGCACTTCATCACCTTGAAATCGACAATGATTATCCACTTTTTATACCGCTGTACTTCATTTCGTTTTTTGTAATATTTCGTTACTAAGTTTCCTATGATACGATATGATAAAGCGATAAAAGTTGTGAATCACGCCTACTCTTTAGAACAATTATAAGGGGATGAACTTATTGCAAGAAAACTTAAAGAGACTTTTTCAGCAGGTACTAGAAAAAAGTACAAATGAGGAATTAGAGGTTCTAAATCATGTTCTTGAAGGATTGAATCATCAAGATCGTACTTTCATTAATCGGTTGCTTCATATGGAACACAAACAGACAAGTGAAGGAATAGAAGTAAAAATCCCTTTAAACCCAATGGTCAACAACCCTTTAAATATTCTTCATGGAGGAATTACAGCTGCAGTTATTGATAGTGCAATGGGGACATTGGTACATCAAAGCTTGCCTGATAGAAAAGCTGCCGTTACTACTCAGCTTAATATTCATTATATTGCCCAAGGCATTGGAGATTTTATTACATGCCATGCAAAAATCGATCACTTCGGTTCAAAAACCCTTCTAGCTTCAGCAGATGTATTTCGTTCTGATGGTCAAAAAATTGCCCAAGCAACCGGCAGTTTCTTTATCATCGAGAAAAAATAGAACAAAAAGTGAGAGCTCGCAACTATAGCTCTCACTTTCTATCCCCGGTTTTTACGCTATCACTATTGCCTTTTTTATGAACCTCTTATTGTCCATCTCAAAAAATGAATCAAAAATATCATAATGGCAAAGTTTGTAAAAATCGAGCTTCATCCACATCACATTCATACTATAAGGTGAAATAAAATCGCTATTGACTATTATTCTTCATGCCATTTTTGAATAAAATTTTGTGTATAGTGGAGATGATATACTCCGACACCAATATGTGTAAATTGTCCGTTTAAGAGCGTCTCGCGATGCCCTTTACTATTAAGCCACCCTTCCATTACAGCAGGTGCATCTGCGTAATTAGCAGCGATATTTTCTCCAGCAAGTTGATAAAAAATTTCCCCTGCTTCCAAACGATCAGATAGTTCACCAGTAGTTTTTGACGTATGAGAGAATTCTTCGCTTTCATACATATCAATACTATGAGCTAAAGCAACCTCCGCTACCATTTCATCCTTTTCGAGCGGAGCTAGATCGTGTCGTACCCGCATGATGTTAGAAATATCAAAAATCTGCTCCGCATTTCCTTTAGCCACTTCAGTCTCGCTCCCGGCTTCCCACGGCTTAACCTCTACTAATTCACCTACATAAACTAATTCATATGGCTGCAATTTAATTAAAGTCTCTGCATCCATAAACCTTACACTTGATAATGTTCCATCGAACTTATCAATATAAAATTGAGCATAAAAATCTCCCATTTGTACAAGCGGACGAGTGTTCATGTCATCCTCAGTTAGTTCAAAGCGATAAGAGCTCCCTTCATACATTAAGCTAATATATGGTCCAATCGGGACCGAAGCATAAATTTCTTCGACTGGCTGTCCTATTTTGAAAGGAGGAATGTCCACATCACTGCCTATCGCATATACGGTCACAACCGTTTCATCACGAATACCCACTTGAATATACTCTTGAAAACTCTTTTTGTAAATCCACCAGTCATATCCATAGGCAGAAGGATCTATCCTAGAAGGCTTACCTAAATTTTCTTCTAATTCGGATATATTTTTTCCTATCAATGTTGCTATTCCCGAACTTGGGGCATCAATTTGTGGATTATCTGTGCCGTCGTCTGTCTCTTCTTCTAGTGATTTATCAACCTGAGGTGAATCTGGATGCTCATTGACTAATATATCGTCTTCAAAGGATAAATTTAAATAGAAAATAACTGCTAACATTGCGGCGATTAATATTAAAATTCTTATAAGGGCACGCAGAGGTATGCCTCCTCTCTTTTCTTGAACTCATTATTGATTATCCTATCTATATTTTCTAATATTCTATGCATATAGTAGTTTAATATGATTATATCATCTATTATTTTCTTTGAAATCTTTCAATCCAAATATAAAACGTTCCCACCGTTAAAATGGGAACGAAAATATTAACTCGAGTTAGATTTTGTTATCGATTAACTAATGTTCTATTTGCATATCATTCGGTTCAGATATTTCTGAAAGAGCCTTTCCTGCTTGGCTATCTGTTAACTTTCTTACCGCAAAATCACCAAGGGAAACAATGCCGATTAATTTATCTCCTTCAACGATCGGAAGGCGTCGAATTTGATGATTTGCCATTAATTCCGCGGCATCTTTTGTGCTCATTTCTGCAGTCGCCGTTATGAGCTCTTCACTCATTACCTCTTCAACTTTCGTGGAACCTGGTTTTTTCTCGGCAATGCCGCGAATGACGAGATCTCGATCTGTGATCATTCCAACCAATCTCTCTCCATCAACAATCGGAATTGCACCGACGTTCCATTCCTTCATTTTGACAGCCACTTCATATACATTATCAAGTAGCGTACAACATTCCACTTCATCACTCATAATTTCTTTTAATTTTTGCACTTCCTTACCTCCTTATTATGCAATATCACTATCATTAAAGATTCCCTTTAAATAGTATTTCCAATTCACATTAATTCATTAATAAAGCCTAATTGAAATGTGAAAGAACTATGTTTTCTTTTAGCTTGTCATTGCAACTTTTTCACTTTTCCACTATTATTAGATTTGGGATTATTTTAGTAAAATTCTACATAAAGTATTCAAACTTATAATGTTTCACTTGTTTGAGGAGGGATCGAGATGAAATTTGAGAATTTTGGATTCGATAAAGTAAAAGCTGATTTAAAAAGGTTAGACGATGTTATGGCGGATTATGGATTAATCCGTGCTGAGCAGTGGGATTATGAGAGGGTATCCTACGATCGCAAATTTGAATTAAAGGAAGGGGTATTCTATCTTCGCATTTTAGGTTATGCAGTTGAAGGTGATGTTGGTGCTAATAGAGCAGTTCTGCAACTCCTCACACCATTGTTAGGAAAGCATTATTATCCTCATGGAGTTGAATATGGTGAAGGAGAAGATTTCCCAAGCTCTTTAGTAAGCCAATGTGAAAAAATTTTAACCGATGTTAAAGCAGAAATAGACAAATTCGTTAAGTAATTTCACCATTATCTTCCCAAAATGTCAACGAAAAAGACCCATTTAACCAATGGTGTCTTTTTCTTTACCTCCATGGGGTGATCCATCTATAATAAAGATAAATTAACAGCAAATCATGTTGTTTCAATAATGTTTCTTTTGCACTATAATTTATCTATAGGTATATGTTAGAAGAGTCAATCATTGATATTACCTTTTTAAAGTTTATACCCCAAACTAAGGAAAGAGGGAGTCGCCTAAATACATACGAAAATTAGATTCCATTTTTCAGTTGAGCGCCCAAGCTAGATCATTAAATGCAAATGGTTATATCAATAAAAGCAATAAGCCTATATTTAAGATTATAGAAAATTTACCCTCCGATTCATTGATCTCAATTTTTAACATAAAATAGAAAAAACGAATGGTTGTACTTTTGTTATTTAGAAAGGGGTTCTATCTTGTCCAGTATTTTCACAAAGCGGATGGCACTGATTGTTTTAATTGTAATCCTCGTCGCTGCCCTTCTTTATTTTATTCTACCTGTATCAGTTCCACTGATCGTAGCTTTCATAACAGCTCTATTTTTGCATCCAGTTGTTAAATGGCTGCGCAAAAAGACGAAATTAAATCAACAGCTTGCAGTATTAAGTGTATTCCTACTTTTTCTATTATTCATTGGAGTTAGTGGCTATTTTGTGACAACAAAAGTGGTGACAGAAATTATTAGACTTGTCGAAAACGCTCCACTATACATCAATGAAATTACGAAAGCTTGGCTTAATATTGAAAAAGACTTTGCAAATGCAGCAAAAGATATGCCTAGAGAAGTGGTTAATGAAATTAGTAATCAAATTCAAAGCTTCCTTAATAAAACAAGAAACGATCTTGTTGCATATGTCAATATCGATACGGTAAAATCGCTATTAACAAATATTCCAAACTATTTAGTGAGCTTCCTTGTTTATTTAATTGCCCTTTTCTTGTTCTTGCTTGAACTTCCGAGGCTCCGTGAAGGAATGTATTCCTTCTTAAAGGAAAAAACTGCACAAAAAGTTCAGTTTATGACATCAAGACTTTCTTTCGTCATTTTCGGATTCTTTAAGGCACAATTTTTAGTGAGTATTATTATTTTCGTCGTTTCTCTAATCGGCTTATTCTTTATTAAGCCTGAAGTTGCTTTAATAATGTCGCTTATCATTTGGGTAATTGACTTTATCCCGATTATCGGCTCAATCGTGATTCTAGGACCTTGGGCGCTCTTTTATTTAATTACAGGGGACATTTCGCATGGTACACAATTAGCAGTTCTCGCAGCTGTATTGTTAATCATTCGCAGAACGGTAGAACCGAAGGTAATGGGAAGTCATATTGGATTATCACCTTTAGCAACATTAATTGCCATGTATCTCGGATTAAAAATCCTCGGCATTCTTGGCTTCGTAATCGGACCATTATTGCTAATCGCCTTTAATTCTGCAAAAGAGGCTGGCATTATAAAAATGAATTTCAAAATTTAAAGTTTATTGAAAAAAATAAAGATCAATAAAAAACAGCTCCAAAGTCTGTTAAAAAGACTTCGGAGCTGTTTTTTTATATCCCTAAAATCGCTTTAATAACCGATGTTGTTTCTCCACCATGGTAAAACACATAAAGGAGTAGATAGACAGCCACACCAGTAATCGCTGTAAAAAACCAAATAATGCTTGTAATCGGTCCTATTTTGCGATGCACCGCATATTTCTTTTGGTAGCCGGTAACAAGAGATATAATCCCAAGAACCGCTCCAACTGTAGCTAATGTAATATGGAAAATAAGAAAGATCGTGTAATAAATTTTAATATCATCGGGGCCGCCAAATGCAGTATTTCCAACGAAAATCGTTCTGGAAGCATAAATAATAAAGAAAATGATCGCAAAAATGGCTGCTAAAAACATCGTTTTTTGGTGAGCTTCTCTCTTCCCTTTTTTTATTTGGCTCCAACCAATGGCCACTGTTATTGCGCTTAAAATAATAAAAGTCGTACTGATTGTCGGTAAAATAGGTAAAGTAAAATTCATCTCTTTTTTCCTTTCTTAATATCCAAATAAGTAAATGTCAAACCTCAATCCAAAGCAATTAGAGGAGAACCGTGCTCATTACAATAAATTAATTTTAGTAGACTACCATCATATTTTCAATCTTAAGATAGAAAAACAACAAAATTGTACTATTTTTGTCATATTTATTGTGGTAAATGTGATTTTTTTAACTGATTCTATTTACTTCTATTAGAATATAAGGAACAAGCAGAGGGTGCGCTCATAAAAAAAGCACCCGGCTAAGGTGCCAATTGTTTATTTAATGGTTTGTGGATCTAGTAAATGCAACTCAGGCTCAGATTCCTCTTGCTCTCTTCTATACCATTCAAAGAACACTTGAAATAATACTACACCATAAACGATTTCTTGAATAACTTTCATAAGTACCCCGCCTAATTGCTGATCATGAAGCAATGACATGGAATTAAACATTTCAGGTCCACTCAAGTTTAACCCTGATAAGACAGTTGGTGAAACACAAAGCTCAAGAGCTTGAGCCCAAGAACTTGGATCGGAAAAAGTTGCATACATTGGAACATCAGCAAAAATAATTAATGCACATGCAGGTGTTAACAATACACCATCAGCAAATATGTAGCCAATCTTCTTTACTCCGCTTAATCTCTTTTCACCTTCCACTTGATTAACGAGTGGCCACCACATGAAGGTCGCCATTAAAAACAGCAGAATCGTATAGGATGTGTGGAGCAACATATCTGTCTTGATAACATCAAAGATCAATGGGATATGATAAAATGAAAAGATCCCATTAAAAAGAATTAAAGCAATGATTGGTTTTGTAAAAAATTTGAATAGTGGCCGAATAATAGGAAAACCTAATATCTTTTTCCAGATCCACTGTGGAGTTCCTACTATAAATAGTGGTGGAATAATCAAATATAAGACAGCCATCTGAATCATGTGAGCATAAAACATAAGATGACTTAGTAGGTCAATTGGTGAACCTTTGATGATATATAAAAGAATAACCCCTGTTGAAAAAAGGATGCCTTGTCTTGTTGTTAATGGTTCTGAATCGTTAATACGTTTTCTCCATATGATCGTGATGAGAAAATAAGCAGCTAACAATGCAACCATTGCCAAAAAGAAATATGGACTCCATAACGCTTGAAAACCAAACATATCTAAAGATAACATTTTGACCCATCACCTCTGTAATTTCCTTTTTCATTTCTCTTTAAGTGTAAATACTACGTTAATATTATAACTCAAAGAGTTAAAAAGTTCTCCACTTCAAACGAAAGCAATCGTTTCCTTAGTTAAAAGCATTGATAAAAAATATTATCAACTAAATGTTTTTAGTTTTTTTGTGACATATTGCTTTCACGACGCCTTTCAGTTATCACCAAAATGTATCCTAAAACCAAACCGACATATAACTAAACTTAGCAAAAAGAAAATCGGCCAATTATTAGCCGATTTTCAAATGAATTTACCACCAAACAATCGTCACAAATGCGAGGACTGTTATTAAGCCAACAAGCAGGCCAGAATACAAAAATAGCGCTGGTGCTTCATGACCTTTATGGCTCATGTGCATAAAATAATAAAGCTGAAAGACCACTTGGACTGCTGCAAGCAACAGAATAAATGGAACAGTAAACCAACCTGACATTCCCGCTCCAACCGCTACAAAAGCAATGATTGTTAAGAAGATCATCAAAGTAAAGGTAATTACCTGATGTCTCATTTCTTCTGCATTCTTTTTACGGCGATAAGCGATATCTACAGTCGCATTTCCCGTATTCGTCTGATTATTTTCCATAGTTTATCCCACCATTCCCATTAGATATACTACAGAGAAGATAAACACCCATACAACATCGATGAAATGCCAATATAGACTAGCAACATAAAATTTTGGTGCATTGTATAGACTTAATCCTCTTTTCGCATTCCTTACCATTAATGTGATAATCCACGCTAAACCAAAGGCAACGTGTGCGCCGTGAAAGCCAACTAACGTGTAGAATGCTGAACCAAAGGCGCTACTAGTAAATGTATGACCATAGTGGTGTACATAATGATAAAACTCATAAATTTCAAGAGCAAGGAAACCGAAGCCTAGTATGACGGTAATCCCAAGCCATAGCTGCATCTTTTTAAATTCAAAGTTTTTCATGTGGTACATTGCATATACGCTCGTTAGTGAACTCGTTAAAAGAATCATGGTCATTAAAAATGCTAACGGTATTTCAAATAAATCCTTAGCTAATGCGTGATCCGGTCCTGGAACCTTGTCTTTTAATGCGAGATAGGTTGCAAAGAGAGAGGCAAAAAGAACAGTCTCTCCGCCAAGGAACAACCAGAAACCAAGGAATTTATTTTTTGCTTCAAGGGTTTGCTTTTCAGGCGAAGCAGGCCATTTTTCAAGTGTCATTTTTTCTTCAGCGTGCATTATGCCTTAACCCCCTTATCATCTTCATCGATCAATTCTTCCTTATGAATATGGAAGCCATGATCATCTTTTACAGAACGTAGGAACATTGATCCGAACGTGATTAACAATCCAATTATAAGAACCGGCAAGCCCCATCCATAATCTAAGCGGTACATCGCACCGAATGCTGCCACAAATAACCCAAAGGAAATAACGAAAGGAATGAAAGACGCATTTGGCATATGAATGTCTCCTAACGGTTCTGCTGGAGTCATTCCTTTTTTCCCTTCCATTTTTTCAATCCAAAGCGGGTCTAAACCACGTACTAATGGAAGTTGTTTAAAGTTATAGAATGGTGGTGGAGATGGGATTGCCCATTCAAGTGTTCTACCATCACCCCAAGGGTCATTGCCAACTTTTTCATTTTTAACAGTTGTTATAATGATGTTAATCACTAATACCACAGTTGCAGCAGCCATAAAGAAGGCGCCTACTGTACTAACAAAGTTCCCTGTTTCCAGACCTTGACCTTCAAGGAATGTGAAAATACGTCTTGGCATTCCCCATAGCCCTAAGAAATGTTGGATAAAGAAAGTCAAATGGAAACCAATGAAGAATAACCAGAACGTAATTTTACCTAAAGTTTCATTTAACATCGTACCAAACATTTTAGGCCAATAGAATGCGGTCCCAGCTAGGATTGCAAATACTACTCCACCGACAATTACATAGTGGAAATGAGCGACTACAAAATACGTATCATGGTATTGATAGTCAGCTGCTGCACTTGCTAACATTACCCCTGTAACTCCTCCCATTAAGAATGAAGGAATAAAGGCTACAGCATAGTACATCGGCGTCGTAAATTTGATACTTCCTCCCCACATCGTAAAGAGCCAGTTAAATATCTTTATACCTGTCGGTACAGCAATCGCCATCGTTGCAACAGCAAAGATCGCATTGGCAATCGGACCAAGACCAACCGTGAACATATGGTGAGCCCAAACCATGAATCCTAAAAAGCCGATTAAGACTGTCGCGAATACCATTGAGGAGTATCCGAATAGTCTCTTTCTAGAGAAGACAGGAATAATTTCTGAGAAAATACCAAACGCTGGTAAAACAAGAATATATACTTCCGGATGTCCAAAAATCCAGAATAAATGCTCCCAAATAATCGTGTTACCACCTGCAGCAGTAACAAAGAAATTAGAGCCAAATAGTCTATCAAACATTAACAAGAAAATTCCAACTGTTAATGGTGGAAATGCAAATAAAATAAGGGCAGATGCGACAAATGTTGTCCATGTAAACAACGGCATGCGCATATAAGTCATCCCAGGCGCACGCATGTTAATGATTGTGACAAGGAAGTTAATTCCTCCCATTAACGTACCAGCACCAGATATTTGCAGACCTAATAGATAGAAATCTATTCCATGCCCTTCAGATGCAAGAGATAATGAAGCATATGACGTCCACCCTGCATCAGGCGCTCCACCTAAAAACCAAGATAGATTTAAGAATACTCCTCCAAAGAAGAATAACCAAAAACCAAGCGCATTAATGAAAGGAAACGCTACATCGCGAGCACCGATTTGCAACGGCATAATTGCGTTCATAAATCCAAATAACAATGGCATTGCTGCCAAGAAAATCATCGTCGTACCGTGCATTGTCAAAATTTGATTATACATACCAGCACTAACGAAATCACTGTTCGGTACCGCTAGCTGAATTCGGATAAACATTGCTTCGAGGCCACCGACAACGAAAAAGAATCCCCCTGCAATTAAGTAAAGGACTGCAATTTTCTTGTGGTCAACCGTTGTTAAATAGTCCCAAACGGTTGCTCCGAACCCCTTTTTTTGAGCGTACGTACTCACAATTTTACCTCCCTTTGAAAACTAATCCCCTTGCTATACAATCACAATATAATTAAGGTTTTGTATCGTTGTAATTTGTCGCTCTTCTATATGAGAAGACGACTATTCTTTTACCTTTAACTCCATTAAATAAGCAGTTAATGCATCAATTTGCTTAGGTGTTAATTCTCCATATGTCCCAGACATTTTATTTCCTGGCTTAAGCGTTTCTGGATCTTCCAACCACTTTTTAATGTTTTCTTCATTATTCTCTAGAATCCCCGCAACATATGCTCTGTCAGCAAAATCTGTTAAATTTGGAGCAACGCGAGCTGCTTCTGGAGAAGCATTGTTTGGTGTGATCGCATGACATCCGATACAGCTTTGATTGAAAAGTTCTTGCCCTTCTTGAGCTAGAGCTGTTTCCGGTTGAACCGGTTCTTCGATTCCTTGCATGGATGCAACCCATTGATCAAATTCGTCACTAGAAATGGCTCTTACTTTAAAATCCATTAAAGCATGGGATGGACCGCAAAGCTCAGCACATTTTCCATAGAATAGCTCATTGGCCTTTTCTGCACCTTTGGAATCAAATTGCAACCAAAACTTATTAATATTATCTGTATTTGTATCCATCTTTCCACCAACTGACGGAATCCAGAAGGAATGCTTTACATCAGATGCTTTTAAGTTAAAATAAACCCTCTGATCTGTAGGAACCACTAACTCCTGACTTGTAACAATCTCTTCGTTTGGATACTCAAATTCCCACCAATAAAGACTAGCACGTACGTTTATTACTAGTGCATCCGTCTTTCCATCTTCATTTACCTCGTCCATGGCAGAAACATCAGCAAGTCTAAAGGTTTCAATTACCGTTGGAACAGCTAAAACAAGTAATAATAGAATTGGAATAACAGTCCATATGATTTCTAATTTATGACTACCTTCCACTTGTTTAGGAATTTGTTCATCTTTGCGTTTAAAACGGAAAACGACAATGAGAAAGATGATGGTTACAACTGCAATTACCCCAACCATAATAATCGTACTTAATTGCATGAGATCATATTGTCTCTGGGCAACCTCACCAGCTGGCTGGAGAGTTGATAAGTACGGCTTGCCGCAACCGGAAAGAATGAGCGCCATTAACGCTAATAATGAGAACAGACGCCATTTTGCTAGCTTTTTCATAGCTTGAACATACCCCTCTTTCGTAAAAAAATAATTGAATTTGGATGAGTAAATTTCACAAAGTCAACTTATTTAACAAAACGAATACGATTCCAATGAAATGGTCAAGAATTTCATATACACTTCTTGCTAAATTAATGTCTGATTCGGAAGTCGTTATCATCAGCCGTGCTTTATGAAATAAACTCTCCCTGAAAATTTTATAGATAAATCCCCTTTACTAAAATAGCGTAAAGAAAAATTCTCCCAATAATTAATGGTTCATTTTAGATGTACTATAATTTTGTTTAATCTAAAGTGGAATTTCTTATGTAAGCGACAAAATGCTGTAACATGATTACACAAGTGTGACAATTACCATAGCTACAAACATAATCGTCATATATTGTAGAGAGTATACAAACATTGACCTTGCCCACTTCATGTCATCTTTTTTGCGATAACCATTAATACCAATTAACAACCAGCCTATATTTAATAGGGTAGCTAGTATTAAGAAAGGTATACCTAGCGAAGTTAATAAAAATGGTATTGGAAATAATATGATGACCCAAGCAAGGATATGTTTTTTCGTTACATCAAACCCCTTTACTACAGGGAGCATCGGGATACCAGCTGCCCTATATTCATCTACTCTTCGCATTGCTAATGCATAAAAATGAGGTGGCTGCCAGGCAAACATGATTAAAAACAAACTCCATGCAATGACATCAAGACTTGGATCTACAGCAGCCCATCCGATTAGAGGAGGAACAGCACCTGAAATACTACCAATAATCGTATTAGAAATTAATCTCCTTTTACTCCACATCGTATACAAAAACACATAGCTTACGATCCCTACAATCCCAAGCAGAGTAGCTGTAAACGTTGTCAGTAGAAGAGAAAGAACTCCTAAAACAATAAAGCCAATTCCGAGTAGCAACGTAATTGTCGGACTTATCTTTCCAGTTACCGTTGGCCTCGCCTTTGTTCGCTCCATTAAAGGATCAATATCCCTATCGTAGAAATTATTGATGGCGCAGGAACCGGCAATAATAAGAGCTGAACCTATAAGTGTATAAAGAACAATATCAAGATTGGCTAAAAATCTTGCTTCGGTAAAATAAAGTGCCAACCAAAGACCAGTAAAAGTAGTAATCATATTTGAATTTACAATTCCGACTTTTATCAGCGCTAAAAAATCCTTCCATGCACTTGTTTTTGGTATCACCGCTTCTACATTACGCGATGGCACTTCATTTAAAGCCCTCAAATTACTCATTTTTCTTCCTCCTAATGACCTGTCACGAAGACATCTTAAAGATGTTCGGGCAACTATCAATAATCCCGTTCTTGATCAATGTATTTCCAACGGAGACGAGGGTATCCTTTCAAATTTTTTTCAGGATAATTTTTTCACTATTTACATAGTGTTAATGTTATTTAATAACCGTATTTAATAAGGTTTCCTGTCTCTTTATTAAACCATATTTTAGCATGAACTGTGAACTTTTTTTGAATATTTTTTGCCTAATTTGTGAACTTTGGATAAAACTTCTATTTTTACTTGTTATTTTCTTACAATAACAATGTAATAAACTTAAAAATAGTATCCTTAATATTATGTATGCATCCAAAAATGAATCGAGATTCTCCTGTTATAACACAAGTTAAACCAGTATGAAATTTACTCTTATATATTTCTAGCAAACTCTTATTCATTTTGCAACCTTTTTACTATAATAACCTTGTTTAATTTACATACCATTGTAAATTTCGTTATTTTTGTGTACTATCAAAAAAGTGGTGAAAAAAAAAGAGGTAAATCTGTTCTTTTGCTAAAATATTCGTTATATTGTTTACAAACAGTTTTCTTTGAAAGCAAAATGAATTTTTTATGATAGAACTTTTTCTTTTCTTTAATGAAAACCCCATAATTTATTATTTCTAAATGATAATAAAATTTCTTCAGAAATTCTTTTTTGTTTACTACTAAAAAAGCGTTCTCTTACAAATGACAAATTGATCTTAATTAAAGTAGGTGTTTTAAATTGAAAAGGTCACTAAAATGCTTTGCTGTGCTCACCACTATCGGAATGTTGTTCATTCTTCTTGGCGGTGCACTAGTGACAAAAACAGATTCTGGAATGGGCTGTGGTCGCTCATGGCCATTGTGCAATGGGCAACTCATTCCAACCGATATTACAATGGAGTTAGTGATCGAACTCGCCCATAGAGTAGTATCAGGAGTTGTCGGTTTAATGGTGCTTATTTTGTCCTATTGGTCCTGGAAAGCGATTGGGCATATTCGAGAAACTAAATTCCTATCTTTGCTTTCTTTCTCCTTTTTAGTATTACAAGGACTAATCGGTGCAGGGGCTGTCATATGGGGACAATCTGATTTCATTCTTGCGATTCATTTCGGAGTCTCGCTCATCTCATTTGCGGCAGTATTTCTTTTAACTTTGTTGATTTTTGAAGTCGATAAAAAGTTTGCAGCAGAAAAACTAGTATTAGACGAACGAATGCGCAAGCATATTATCGGAGTTACGTTATATAGCTTTATCGTCGTATACACTGGGGCATTAGTTCGCCATGTCAATGCTAGTCTAGTTTGTCGAGATTGGCCATTGTGCGTAAACACAGCGCCGAATATTCCTATTTCCTTTCATGAATGGGTACAAATGGGACACCGCTTTGCGGCAGCGTTAATATTTTTCTGGATTGCTTATATTACCTATATGGCAATTAAACATTATAAGCACCAAAAAGTAGTGTATTGGGGCTGGATCGTATCTTTTATTCTCGTTACTCTCCAAGTAATTGCCGGCGCACTCGTTGTATTGACGAAATTGAATTTATTTATCGCGCTATCACACGCATTTTTTATTTCTTGTCTCTTTGGTGTTTTAAGTTATTTTATTCTGCTAACATCAAGAAGCAAGAAAAACGAAATCTTATTAAAACAACAAAACTCTAATACTTCTCAAATTGAACAATAAAACGGCAGCGAGAGCATGTCTCTCGACTGTCGTTTTGTGTTTATAGATTTTTGATTAAACTAAAAGACAGTGGGCTACCACTGTCTTTTTCGTCACCTTTATCGTATTTCATTAGCGGTTTTTCTTTTCTTATTTGGTAAGCTCAATCAGCAAATCACCTGTTTGGATTGCCTCCCCATTGGAAACAAAGATGTCCTTGACAATACCGGAAAATGGAGCTTGTACCGTTGTTTCCATTTTCATTGCCTCCGTAATCATAAGATGATCGCCTCTTTCAACCTTCTCCCCTTTTTCCACAATAACTTTTATCACTGTTCCAGGCATGGAAGCGGCGATATGCTGCTCATTTTTCGGATCTGCTTTCACTTTTGAGACAACCGTTGATTTGATACTCTCATCTTTCACAATCACCTCTCGCGGCTGTCCGTTTAATTCAAAGTAAACAATTCTCGTTCCATCTGGTTGCGGTTGTCCCACAGAGACTAATTTTACAATTAACGTCTTTCCTTTTTCAATTTCAACCTCAATTTCTTCACCTAATCTCATTCCATAAAGGAAAGTAGGAGTGTCTAAAACAGAGACATCACCAAATTTATCTACTGTAGCAAGATATTCTTTAAAGACTTTTGGATATAAGGCGTATGCGATCGCTTCAAAGCTGGTTACCGGTCTTCCCAAGTCTTTATAAAGCTCAGCCTTAATTGCCTCAAAATCAACCGGCTCTAATAATTCACCAGGACGAACCGTAATTGGCTCTTTTCCTTTTAGAATGACCTTTTGCAGTTCTTTAGGAAATCCTCCTGTCGGCTGCCCTAAATAGCCTGAAAATAATTCGACAACTGAATCTGGGAAATCTAGGCTATCACCTTTTGCAAGAACATCCTCTTCGCTTAACTCATTTTGCAGCATGTATAAAGCCATATCACCTACGACTTTTGATGAAGGAGTAACCTTGACAATGTCACCAAACATTTGATTAACACGAGCATACATTTCCTTGACTTCGTCCCATTTATCACCTAATCCAACTGCTTTTGCCTGCTGCTGAAGGTTACTATATTGTCCTCCCGGCATCTCATGCTGATAGATCTCCGTATGTGGCGCCATCATTCCACTTTCAAAATCCTGATAAAATTTCCTTACATCCTCCCAATAATGGGATAACTGTTCGAGTGCAGAAATATTAATTTTTGGCTTTCTTTCGGTTTCTTCAAGAGCATAATATAATGAATTAGCACTTGGTTGTGAAGTTAAGCCTGCCATCGTGCTTAGAGCAACATCAACAATGTCAACACCTGCTTCGATTGCCTTCGCATACGTGATAATGCCATTTCCACTTGTGTCATGCGTATGGAGATGAATCGGAAGATCTACTGTTTCCTTCAACTCAGATATCAATCTATAAGCAGATTGCGGCTTCAGCAGGCCAGCCATATCTTTTATTCCAAGAATATGCGCACCTTGCTGCTCTAGTTCCCTCGCAAGATCTTTATAGTACTGCAAATTATACTTTGTCCTAGCTGGATCTGAAATATCTCCCGTATAACAAATTGATGCTTCAGCAATTTTTCCTGTTTGTCTAACGGCATCAATAGCTACTTCCATTCCTTTAACCCAGTTCAAACTATCAAAAATTCGGAAAACATCAATGCCGGCGAAAGCTGATTTTTCTACAAATTCGCGAATAACATTATCAGGATAGTTTTTATAACCGACTGCATTAGAAGCCCTGAGAAGCATTTGCAAAAGTACATTCGGCATTTGCTTTCTTACTGTTAGAAGCCGTTCCCAAGGATCTTCTTTTAAGAAACGATAAGCAACATCGAATGTTGCGCCGCCCCACATTTCAAAACTAAACATTTCTGGAAGAAGCTTTGCCGTCGGTTCAGCAATATGTTTAATATCCGTCGTTCGCACACGAGTTGCCAATAGGGATTGGTGAGCATCGCGAAATGTTGTATCTGTTAATAGCACTTTTTCCTGCTTTTTAACCCATTCGACCAGTCCTGCCGCACCTTTTTCATCTAAGATTTGCTTTGTACCACTTTGATAGGGAGCGGTTAATTTAAGTTTAGGAATTCTTGGTGTATCGAAAACTGGCCGTTTTTTCTTTTCGATGCCAGGAAAACCGTTCACTGTTACATTCGCTATATATGTCAGCATTTTAGTTCCCCGGTCTTTGCTTACAGGGAATAAAAACAGCTCTGGTGTCTTATCAATAAAAGAGGTATCATATTCACCCGAACGGAATTTTTTATGCTTTACTACATTGACTAAAAATGGAATATTCGTTTTAATGCCACGAATCCGAAATTCTTGAAGATTCCTGACCATTTTCGATGCTGCATGTTCAAAGCTCAATGCATGTGTCGAAAGCTTTACTAGCAATGAATCATAGTATGGAGTAATAATGGCGCCCGCGAAGCCGTTTCCTGCATCTAAACGTACACCGAAGCCTCCACCAGAACGATATGCATTAATTCTACCGGTATCAGGCATAAAGTTATTTAATGGATCTTCTGTAGTTACACGAGATTGGATCGCGTAACCATGGATTTTAATATCTTTTTGCTCAGGTATTGCTACTGTTTCAGAGTGGAGGGAATGACCTTCTGCCACCAAAATTTGCGACTGAACAATATCAATCCCCGTTATCATTTCGGTAATCGTATGTTCTACTTGAACGCGTGGATTTACTTCAATAAAATAGAATTCTTCATTGGCAACAAGAAACTCTACCGTTCCTGCATTCAAATAATTGACGTTCTTCATGAGATTAACCGCAGCAACACAAATTTCTTCTCGCAATGAATCAGAAATTGATACACAGGGAGCAACTTCTACCACCTTTTGATGACGGCGTTGGACCGAACAATCTCTTTCATATAGGTGGACAATATTACCTGCTTCATCTCCAATGATCTGCACTTCAATATGCTTCGGATTTTCAATAAACCTTTCCACGTAGACTTCATCATTCCCGAACGCCGCTTTCGCCTCAGACTTTGCCCGATCGTACGCTTGTTCTACCTCATCTATGCTTCTGACAATCCTCATGCCACGACCGCCGCCGCCAAGAGATGCCTTAATGATTATTGGAAAACCATATTTTTGCCCAAATTCGAGCACCTCTTGTACATTTGAAACCGGACCATCACTGCCAGGAATGACAGGTATTTCAGCTAGCTGCGCCTGAGTACGCGCTTTTACTTTGTCACCAAACATATCTAAATGATGCGATTTTGGACCGATAAAAATAATTCCCTCATCCTCGCACCGTTTAGCAAAATGAATATTCTCCGATAAAAAGCCATAGCCAGGATGAATCGCATCGACGTCACTAGCTTTTGCAATTTCAATAATTCCGTCTATATCTAGATAAGCATCGATAGGTTTTTTTCCTTCACCAACTAAATAAGCTTCATCCGCTTTGTAGCGGTGATAAGAACCGGAGTCTTCTTTTGAGTAAATAGCCACTGTACGAATATTTAATTCGGTGCAGGCTCTAAAAACACGAATTGCAATTTCTCCTCTATTTGCAACTAAAACCTTGTTAATCTTTCTAACCATAAGAACACCTCTTTTATCGATATTTTTCTTTTTCGGCTTTATAGCACACTAGCAATTTTTAATTGCAATTCTAGTCAGCTATTTCAATGATCTTACGTTCATAAAAGCGCAAATTTTGAAATTATTAAAATATATAAAATTTTATTATTATATTCTACTATAGTTAGATAGAATTGCACAACGCTATAAAAATGACTCGCCAGCAATTAGCTCATTTTATTCATAATTCAGCCATACTTCGCGCTCATTTGCTATTTTTCCATAAAAAGCTGCCATTAGTGTTGTGCAATTGTTATTTAATCAAAAAAACAATCATTACGCTTTAAATCCACTTTTTTTATTGGAGGTGACGGTGGCTCCTTCCATATTAACTTTGGATTTATATTTTGCTTCGTAATTAACAAACATAGAAACATTAACTAAAATCCCCATTGCAATTGATAATTGCAGTAGGGATGAACCGCCATAGCTTACAAATGGAAGAGGAATTCCCATAAGTGGAAAAATGCCTGAAATTCCAGCTAGGTTGATAAATGTTTGAATTCCGATCATACTCGCAATCCCAATCGCAAGAAGGCTTCCAAACGGATCTTTCCCCTTTAATCCGATAAAGAGTCCTTTTAATACGATATAACTTAATGAAAGAAGAACAAAACCGACACCAAACACACCAAGCTCTTCGGAAATGACAGCCATAATGAAGTCTGTATGCGGTTCAGGCAAGTATCCTAATTTTTGAATGCTTTGCCCTAAACCAAGTCCATCAACTCCTCCTCCTCCGATTGCATAGAAAGAATTGACAAGGTGATAACCACTATCGTCAGCAACACCTTCTGCAAAAGGATCGACAAGGACTTTAAATCTATCAAGGCGCGTGGCGGAGAAGATCTTATCGCTTAAAAACCACACAAGTGGAATAGACATCACACCGCCAAGTGCGCCAAGCTTGAGAATGCTTTTAAAATTCATTCCAGAAGAAATAATGATCGTCCCTGAAATTAAAAGAATAATCGCAATTGTTCCGTAATCCGGCTGTAAAGCAATTAAAAATGAAACAAGAATGATAAATACTAAAGGCGGTAGAACCCCTGTATTAAATTGATTTATGTATTGTTGCTTTTTAGCATAAACAGCGGCCAAATAGACAATGACTGCTACTTTCACAAATTCTGAAGGCTGCAGTCGTATTGGTCCAAAATCATACCAGCTTCGAGCATTCCCAGCAATCGTTCCAAATTTTAAAACCCCGATCAATAATATGAGGGAAATAAGAACCATAGGAATTAACACTTTATTATTTAAATAAAGCTTGTACGGAACTATGGCAAAAAATAAAAATACGACTAATCCGGCCAACAAAAATATTTTTTGCCTAATAAAGAAATGATCACTTTCAAACCCATACCTCTGCATCGCTGTGACCATACTAGCACTATAGACCATAACGAGACCGAACAAGGATAGTAAAATAACGACAATTATAAGTGAATAATCGTATGATTTTAGTACTTTTTTTAGCATCCTATCTCTTCCTTATCTCCATTTATTCTATTGTTTTTTAATAGAAGCAAGTGAACAAAAACATATGTAAAAAAACTCAAACGATCCTTCCGTAACGTTTGAGTTTTTTATATAGTCTTCTCGTGTAGATATTATTCAATGTTCTATCTACCGATTCCTGTAAGAAGGAATGACTTTATTTTTTTTGTGAAGCTTCATGCAAAGCTGAAAGTTCTCTTTCTAATTCATCCAAAATAGCTTTCCCTACTCTATCCTCAATTAAACCGAGGCGAACTGCAAAATCTATTTCTCGAGATAATCCAAACATCTGCGTGTCCAATACCTCTTCGTATAAAGGGCATTGCGGCATTGTAAGATTATCCATCTGCACTTTAATTAGCTTCAATATTTTATCAGCATCAGCCTTTAACAGAGCGTTTGCCTTTTCACGATGATCGATTATCATTTCTGACGCCAACTTGATCCCCCCGTTTCCGAGCGATTATCCTTCTATAAATTCTAACCTTATAAGAGGAAAAAAGCAAGTAGATTAGGATGATCACTGGATTTTCATCATGAAGATTCAGAAAAACTGAAAATATGACATTTTCATACATTATCGGTATACTATTAGGAAAGCGGAAGCCATTTCCTTTAGCACCAAATGCTAACCTAAACGGGCCGGCAACCTTTCATACTAGATATAGCCGACTGGCACAAAGTGAACAAAATAAGGATTTCAATGTTGCATAACCGCTTTAGGGATGCCCATTCACAACGACAAACACGGAAAGTTGAGGGATACAATGGAATCAATCGTTATGTTATCTGGAAATGTAAAATATACGATTACTTTAGATCCAACTGTTTGGATTTTCGATGATCGACGCCAAGACCTACTCACCTACTTCGAAAAACAACATGTTGAAAAAAATTCTCTTGAAGAGTATACAAAGGAAATTTCAAAACATTGGGATCGGGAAATTATGGAAGGCGCTACTTTACCTCCAACATTAAAAACCGAGAAAAAATACTTAAAAGAGGAACTGTTAACAGGTACTTTTTGCATTCCTTTTAAACCCTTCCTTTTAAACGCGGAAGTTCTTGAGCATGCTAAATCAGTGATGATCGAAACAGTTGACGATAGTGTCACCGTCCCTTTAGCAAAAGCGGAAGCAATGGTACTTGGATTTTCTAAAGACGGCAAACCATTGAGGGAGGACGGACCGATTCATTGCTATTTCGGGGATGGTTCAAATTATACAAATCCAATCAAAAATGTAAAGGCCTTCCGCGTGCTATAAAGCTTAGCTATATTTAAAATTTATGGAAGATTGATTTAAAAAAGCAAATGGAGAAGAAGCGTATCACAGCTCTTCTCCACTTGCTCTTTTATCTGAACATTAATCAGTGCACTAAAGCAAATCCGCAGCTAATTGCGCTAGCCCTGATCTCTCTCCTTTATATAGCTTAACGTGACCGGCGATAGCTTCACTTTTTAATTTTTCTACAACATATGTAAGCCCGTTGTTATAAGCATCTAAATACGGATGATCAATTTGCTCCGGGTCTCCCATTAACACAATCTTACTTCTTTCTCCAACCCTAGTAAGGATTGTTTTCACCTCATGCTTTGTCAAGTTTTGGGCCTCATCAATGATGATAAATTGATCTGGGATGCTCCTACCGCGAATATAGGTTAATGCCTCCACTTCGATCGAGCCCATGCCTGCTAAAATCGCATCCAACTCCCCAGGTTTTTTCACATTAAATAAATATTCAAGATTATCAAAAATCGGCTGCATCCATGGGCGTAGTTTTTCTTCTTTTTCGCCTGGCAAAAACCCTAAATCCTTTCCGACTGGAACGATCGGCCTTGCCACCAATAATTTTTTATAGTCTCCGTAATCCTCAGTCTGCATTAATCCTGCAGCTAATGCTAACAATGTTTTCCCCGTTCCGGCTTTCCCTATCAAAGTAACCAAAGGAATATCTTTCCGTAATAACAGTTCAATCGCCATTGTTTGTTGGACATTTCTCGATCGAATTCCCCATATATGATCATGATCAAAAACAAGCTTTTTAACAGTAGAACCTGTCTGATCAACCATTCCAAGCGCGGAAGTCGATGAACCTAAGGAATCCTTCATCAAGATAAACTGATTGGGATATAAGGATAAATTGCCAAGCTCTGATAATGGAAGTTCTTTTTTTTCATAAAAGCTATTTAATACCGTAATATCAACAAATTTCTCAATTACCCCTGTATAAATATGATCATTTTCAATCACTCGATCACTGAGAAAATCCTCCGAATATAAGCCGATCGCATCTGCCTTTACCCTGACAAGAGCGTCTTTGCTCACCAAAATCACTCGTTTACCATCTATCTTTGTTTCTTCTTCCAATGATAAATTTTTGGCAACCGCTAAAATGCGGTTATCATTTGTTTTTTCCACAAAAATATCTTGAAGCTGATGAAATGAGCGGTGATTTAACTCAATTCGTAACGCGCCGCCATTTTCAAGAGGAATTTTTTCATGTAGCTTTCCAGCTTGTCTTAAGCCGTCAATGAGTCTTGATACTTGTCTCGCGTTTCTTCCAATCTCGTCCATATTGCGTTTTTTCGAATCCACTTCTTCAAGTACAACTGCTGGGATTACTACCTCATTATCCTCAAATGAAAATATGGAATATGGGTCTTGCAACAAGACATTTGTATCTAACACATATATTTTTGTCAAATCTATGCCTCCTGCTCCTCATAGGTCTTTTTTTAGGCTTCAGATCCTGAGTTTAAGCCCGGTCTTCATCCGTTGATTAGGTAGAGCTTTGTAAAATATATGTTTTCTCGAATAAAGATAGAAGAAATTTTGCACAATAATCATAATGATTCTTTCAGTAATTGAAGCACATCAAGAACTTGTACATCACGCTCATTCTCAACCAATCTGGAGGTGCCATACATGATAAAAAATAAACTTTTCGTGCTCCTTCTCATATTTTTAATTACAGGCTGTGGAGCAAATCGAGATGAAGCAAATGAAACCAATCATCAACAGCAAGCTTTAAATGTACGAAATTCTACCATACAAAACGTTGACCGTAAAAGCGGTCAAGAAATTTCCCAACATCTTGTTGACTTAGCTGCAAGTATTCCAAATGTAAATGATGCCGCCGCCGTTGTCCTTGGAAATTATGCTATTGTCGGAATTGATGTAAATGAAGATCTAGAGCGTTCAGAAGTAGGCTCTATTAAGTACTCTGTAGCAGAGAGCTTAAAAAATGATCCTCATGGTGCACGCGCTGTGGTTGTCGCCGACCCAGATATGACGGCGAGAATAAGAGAAATTGGCAACGATATTCGCGACGGAAAACCAATTCAAGGAATTTTTAACGAACTTGCTGATATTTCTGGAAGATTAATGCCCGAGATACCAGCAGATATGGTTGATCCTGGTACAAAAGAAAACACCGTCGATAAACCGAAAGAGAATTTAAACAATCAACAATCGAAAAAATTAGAAGAAAAGCAAAAAGAACAATCCAATCGCCATTTAAATTAATTACGTAAGAAATGCGAACAACAAAGAGCTTAGCACAGAATGCTGCTAAGCTCTTTTCATCTCATCCATAACCTGACGATCTAGGTGTAATGCTGCTTCTTGATCGTAAGTTTTATCATATTGCGGTTCAACAATAATCTTCGAACCATAAAACATAACATCCCTTACTTCAAGAACATTAATCTTTACTAGCGCAAGCTTCAACGGAACATTTTCCATCAACTCAGCTTCTAGCGTCGCTTCTCCACTAATAGAATACGTACTTTCATTAACGATGACATTTAAAACGACCTGATTGTTTTCTTGAATATTTTGGACAATTCTGGAACGATTATCGACAGCAAAAAAGATCGTTTTCTCATCCTTTGCATAAATCCATGAAATAGCATTAACATTTGGTCCGCCTGTTTCATAGTCAACCGTTGCAATTGTGACAAAGCGCTCTTTTTTTAATTCATCAAGTAATGGTGTGATTAAAATGGGTTCCACTTGATTGGCCATTCCTATCCCTCCTACCATTCCATCCCAATATAATATTATAACCATGTTACCATAAATTTTAATGAAGGAATGTTAAAAAATATGCTTTTAATGATGATTTTTGTAAAAGCACATCCGTCAGGCCATATAGCGGCATGTATTATTTTGTTTACAAGCTAAGACTTTTTCTTTTGAGAATGGTATACTTGTAAGAATAAAACCAATATTGTCTAGTAAACTAAAGAGGTGTAATAATGAGAGTTAAATGTGTAATTTGTGATAATATAGAATCCATTGACGATCATTCTTTTCAAGCAAAAAAATTAAGAAATCGACCTATTCATACATTTATGTGCAAATCTTGTGAAACAAGAATTACCGAGCGAACGAACGAGAGAATTGCGACGGGAAATTTTAGACTGTATCGTTCCAACAACGAAGAAGAAGATTGGTGAACATAAGCAAAAATTATTGCTTGAGTGCTCTTAGAGCTACATTATTGGTGTGATTCTACACCAACTTTACGGCTCATTGCCTAAACAACAAAACTTGCTCAAAGCATTGAGCAGAGTTCAGACTATAGACAAACTTGATGAAATCAAGGCTGTCTATAGTCTTTTTTGCTTTAAAATATTCATCTTAGAGACGATAGAAAAGGCTGGCGAGAAACCTATTACAGAGCTAGACCCTTTAGAAATTCTAACAATAAGCCAGTTGGTACGTTAAGCTCAAATCTGCAATTGAACGAAGTTTTTAAGAAGTCTAAAGAAAAGGAGATAGGAGCTGGAAACCGTATGAGGGATTACAAGTCCATTGCAGACGATGCTTATTTTTAGTTCACGAACGCTTAATTGGAATTGATCACCTACTTGAGTAGGACTTAAGCTAGTTGATTGGAGTGGAAGAGGCTTGACTCCTAGGATATTAGAAGGTGTATTCGGACTAATTGAGTAAATCATGAAATGTTCGATAAAGCGGGCTATTCAACTGACTGAAACAAATGATGCTTGCAAGAGTTCAATCCGATGAAAAGCACCAATATAAAGCAAATAGCCGGAACAAGCAACTCTGGAGCGAAAATCAGCGCAAATTTAACCGCATTTCTATCCCAAAATGGCAAAAGACACCGAGAGGTAACCCTCACGATGCCTTTGTCGACAAACAAAACTCCGCTCAAAGCATTGAGCGGAGTTTCGTTATTGCGGATAATTGCGATACTTTTCTGGTTGTTGATTAATCTGATTTAACATGACCTCAATTAACTCTCGGGGAAACCTTTGCTTTTTTCTTTCTCCCTGTTCATCAAAGTGAACATAGTACATGTCTTCATCCTTGGAAACTTCGATATTCGAAAGCATATGCTTTTCTAACAAAATGTCATAAAACATTTTCTCTGTTTCAACTGCGGCTGTATCCTCCGGGCGTGCATCAATCACAATTTTGATCGTTAACCAATTATAGATTGCATCCTGAACTGAATTCATAGCTCTCCCCTTTACACTTCATGCTCTTTATGTTTTCTCTCTTGATGCAAGCGAATTTTATATATGATTAAAATCAGCGCTGCCACCACTAACCCTTCTGCAATCGGCAAAAATACAGCAAAAAAAGTTAAGATGGTACATCCGAATATTAAGAAAGCATAAATAATAATGTTTTGTAATAAAGGTAACTTTCTTGCAAATCCTAATTTAAAGACGATCACACAGAGAATAATGACAGTAATATAAAGCAGCCACATTCCCAATTTAGGATTCTCATCCACTTTAAACAGTGCGGCGAAAAAAGTCAGGCGTTCAGTAATATCCATTCTTCATTACTCCCCTTATAAAGCACTTTTTCTCTTAAACAGTTTTCTTTTTCTTCGCAACTCTTTCTCTTTCCCCTTTATCAAGGATCTTTTTGCGAAGTCTGATTGATTCAGGTGTCACTTCTAAATATTCATCTTCATTTAAATACTCTAATGCTTCTTCAAGCGACATAATACGCGGTTTTTTCATTGTAGTCGTTTGATCTTTTGTCGCTGAACGAACATTGGTTGCATGCTTAACCTTTGTGATATTAACCGTAATGTCGTTCTCACGGTTATGCTCTCCAACAATCATTCCTTCATAAATCTCAGTCCCAGCATTGACAAAGATGACGCCCCGATCTTCTACTTGCATTATACCATAAGTTGTTGCTTTGCCAGATTCCATTGAGACAAGAACTCCTTGACGTCTTCCTCCAACCTGTCCTTGGGCAATTGGCTGATAGCTGTCAAAGCTATGATTAATAATTCCATATCCACGAGTTAATGTTAAAAATTCAGTTGTATAACCGATCAGTCCGCGGGCTGGCACCATAAAGATTAGACGCACCTGACCAGAACCATTGTTGATCATATCAAGCATTTCACCTTTTCTTGCACCAATTGACTCCATTACCGCCCCTGTATGCTCTTCAGGCACATCAATCTGTACGCGTTCAACAGGCTCACAACGAACACCGTCAATTTCCCGCACGATTACCTCAGGCTTAGAAACTTGAAGTTCATAGCCTTCACGACGCATATTTTCAATAAGAATTGACAAATGAAGCTCACCTCGTCCTGACACAATCCAAGCATCCGGCGAATCGGTATTCTCAACCCTTAAGCTAACATCGGTTTGTAATTGCGCCCGTAACCGCTCTTCAATTTTTCTAGAAGTAATGAACTTTCCTTCTCTTCCCGCAAACGGACTATTGTTTACAAGAAACGTCATTTGCAATGTTGGTTCATCAATGCGTAATACAGGGAGTGCTTCCTGATGCTCAAATGGACAAACTGTTTCACCGACATTAATGTCCTCCATCCCAGAAACAGCGATTAAATCTCCAGCATATGCTTCCTGAACTTCCTGACGTTTCAATCCAAAAAAGCCAAATATCTTTGTTACGCGGAATTGCTTAACTGTCCCATCAAGCTTCATCAAGGCAACCTGTTGACCAACCTTCATCGTTCCACGGAAAACACGGCCAATTCCAATTCTTCCAACATAATCGTTGTAGTCAAGCAAAGCAACTTGAAACTGTAAGGGCTCTTCTCTATTATCAATTGGTGCTGGAATATGTTCAACAATCGTATCATATAAAACCTGCATATTTTCATCTTGCTGCTCTGGATCTGCGCTTGCAGTACCATTAATTGCCGAAGCATAAACTACAGGGAATTCCAATTGATCTTCATTTGCGTCCAACTCAATGAATAGATCCAAAACTTCATCAATAACTTCTTTCGGACGAGCAAAATCACGATCAATTTTATTGACAACAACAATGGGTGTTAAGTTTTGTTCTAATGCTTTCTTTAAAACAAAACGAGTTTGCGGCATACAGCCTTCATAGGCATCGACAACTAATAAAACACCATCAACCATTTTCATGATTCGCTCCACTTCACCGCCAAAGTCTGCGTGGCCCGGAGTATCTAAAATATTGATTCTAGTGTCCTTATATTGAATCGCAGTATTTTTCGCCAAAATCGTAATTCCACGTTCTCTCTCGATGTCGTTAGAATCCATCGCACGCTCTTCAACATGCTCATTTGTACGAAATGTCCCCGACTGTTTTAATAATTGATCGACTAGGGTTGTTTTCCCGTGGTCAACGTGTGCAATGATCGCAATGTTGCGAATATCTTCTCTTATTTTCAAAAATTCCACTCCTACCTTTATTCAACTTTACTCTATTTAATATTCTGTAGCCTAACTGAAATATTATAACATAAACAATGTAGAAACCTATACGCTTTTTATGTTAAATTAGATGAAGAAATGCAAAGGAAAGCGCCTTCGAAATGAGAAAAAAGAGATTAAGCCCATTTCCAAAGGACGCTTTCCTATACTTAAACGGGGGGAATTTATAGTGAGTAACATTAAATGGCCATTTTTATTTTTAGCGATAGCTGCAGTTGCTTGTATGGGGGGAGTAGGCATCGCTATTAGCTATCGAAGCATAATCGGAACTGTAATTTCCCTTATTGCATTTATAGCCGTAATGGGGTTCGGTTTTACTTTAAAACGAAAATATAGAAATGAAAACTGAGTTGATAGAATTCCTGTCAACTCCGTTTTCATTATTTGTAAAATTCACCACTCTCGATTTCCTAAATACTTCTTTAAAATCTCTTCATGAAGTCCTGGCTTAGAAATAAAAATGGAGTTTTCATCTAATAGTTGAATGGGTTCACCTTTTAATGTGCTGGCTACTCCTCCCACTTCCTCAATAAGAACTAAACCACCGGCAAAATCCCAAGGAGAAAGGCGGAGTGTCATGTATGCATCCAATCTTCCAGCAGCCACTTGGGCAATTTCAATTGCTGCAGAACCGTATGACCTTGTCCCACGAGCATCCTTTACTACAGCCCCTAAAATAACTGGATCAATTCTCCTATTCGGCGTAACCCAAGTCGCATTTATGCCAATAATCGCTTGTGAAACAGTAACTTCTCCAAGTGTATTTAAACGCATATCATTCACGTAAGCACCTTCACCTTTTATGGCATGGTAAAGCTCATCATGAACCACATCATAAATAAGGCCGATCTTTCCGACCCCGTTCTCATATATTCCAATAGAGATAGCAAAATTTCTCTGCTGATGAACAAAGTTCATGGTGCCATCGATCGGATCAATGATCCAGACAACTCCAGATAATTCTTTTAATGTGTCACCATTCCCTTCCTCTCCTAATACTTTGTGGTCTGGATACCGCTCTTTTATTTTTGTAATAAAAAAACGCTCTGTTTCTTTATCAATATTCGTGACAAGATCATTGGCATTCGATTTAGTCTCTATATTAAGAGTTGATTTGAAAGATTTCTTAATCCTCTCTCCAGCTTCTTTTATCCAGCTTGAGGCACTTGCAAAAATCTCATTATTATTCACCTAGATCGCTTCCCATCTTCTATAATTAGTTCTTTTCACTAGCGTAAATCAAATATGTGTACGGTTCAACTAATTTTACTTTTCCCCAATTAAAATTCATCCACCCATCTCAATCGTTTCAAAAAAGTAAAAACGAACACCTATTTTCTTATAGGAGTCCGTTTTTAACCCGAATGCTGTTCCATTTCTCTAACCATTTATTAGTTCCCCTTGCCCACTATAGAGCCTTTAAGCGTAATAGTTCTGCTCGAATTCTTTCAAGCTTTTGCTTTGATTTTTCCTTTTGATCATCATTATCTTCAGCCATCGCATCGAACAATGTCAATAGCTCATAATCCAGCTCCAACCTTAAAACAGCTTTCCTTTCCTTTTCTAAATCTCTCTTTTTTAACGTATTCATCAACTGCTTCATGAAACAGACACTCCTTTCAATTAAATTAAAATCGCTCTTTTAAAAAAGATTCGAAAATTATGAACTTCCCAAAGGTGTTTAATAGGCTATTTGTATTGCCTTTCTTTTTTCAAGTCGCTAAACATTCTAACTTTTTATATATGATATGAGGATTTGATTTTGGATGCAACTAATTTGTGTTATCGCCTAATTATGACGAGTTTCGATTTATTTCACCATATCTCAATGAAGGACTGCGAAAATAGATCGCAGAAGGCATGATATTTTTTGTTTTAAGGGTGATTATGCTACAATATTTGACAAAGGACTGAGGAGGGAAAGTATGAAATTATCTAGCTTTACCGATGCTGATTTTAATGTATTTAAAATAGATGGCTTTGAAGAAAGAATGGATGCTCTTAAGGAAAATATTAGACCAAAGCTTGAAGCATTAGGTGATCATTTTGCACCAACACTATCTGCGCTAACTGGCTCAGAAATGTATGCTCATGTTGCGAAGCACGCAAGGAGAACAGTGAATCCACCGAAAGATACATGGGTAGCATTTGCCAGCAATTCACGCGGTTATAAGATGCTACCGCATTTTCAAATTGGCTTGTGGGAAACACATGTTTTTGTTTGGTTCGCTGTAATATATGAAGCACCTAATAAGGCTGAGTTCGGAAAGACATTAGAGAAAAAGCTAACAGCGATTTATAAAGATACACCTAAAGATTTTGTTTGGTCTGGTGATCATACAAAGCCTGATGTAATTCCACATAAGAATCTGAAAAAAGAGGAATTAAAGGCATTGTTTGAGCGTTTACAAACCGTTAAAAAAGCTGAGATTCTCTGCGGCTATCAAATTCCAAGAGAAGAAGCGGTTGCAATGTCAAGCGATGACTTTGTTAAAAAGGTTGAACAAGTATTTAATCAATTATTACCCCTTTACAAACTGGCTTAAACGTGTAAGGTTGCCTAATTTAAAACGCAAATTAGGCCCCAGACTTCCTTACATTTCTGCTTTGTTAAATGGTATTATTAATGTCAATACCTACATATAACAAATTCTTAATGTAAAGGGAAGGACTACCGACCATTTTTTCTAATCAAAAATAGAGTTCATATAAAAAATAGCTGATGGAGTCACAATCCACCAGCTATTTTTTAACGTTCAACCTTTCGTAGCCACACTCAGCAATTTTCTGCCGAGAACTCCCTGTTACATTTTAATAATTTGTCCTCGTTCACTTTCCTTTGCTTTTTTTATAGTTCGATAAGAAGAATAACCGCTGCTCTCTTCAAATTCACCGCATAGCTTCTTTTCCTCTGACTTACTGGGAACAATCTCTTTAAATCTTCGGTACGATGCCATTAAAACATCCCGTTCAATTCCCCTTTCATATGCTGCTTCAATGTGTTCGAAAAATTTAACCACATCAACAATCTCTTCAGTAGACCAATGATAATCAATAGGATATTGATATTCCATGTTTACATCCGCTCGCTTTCTTTAACTAACAGTGATTTTAGCGCCTCTCTTCTAGAAAAGCAAGTTATCACCCTTTTCCTCAAAAAATGAACGTAGTTGCCAGCTACTTATTTTTTTTACGGTTATTTTCATGATTCCTTCGAAAACTATCAGTATTACATTAATTTTTCTTTGCACTAGTACGGATTAATGCTATAATTCATTTGTTTTCCTTCATTATGATAAAGAAAATAAATGCGAAATACTTATATTCTAATAAAGAGGTGTGGAAATACTTTGTCACAATTTGAAACACCGTTATTTAACGGACTACTTGAACACGCAAAAAAAAATCCAATCCAATTCCATATTCCTGGCCATAAAAAAGGGGTGGGAATGGATGCCGATTTTCGAGAATTTATCGGAGACAACGCTCTATCCATCGATTTAATTAATATTGGACCACTGGATGATTTACACGCACCAAAGGGAATTATTAAACAAGCTCAAGATTTAGCAGCAGAAGCATTCGGGGCAGATTATACTTTTTTCTCAGTCCAAGGGACAAGCGGTGCCATTATGACAATGGTGATGACTGTATGCGGACCTGGAGATAAAATTATCGTCCCTCGAAATGTGCATAAATCGGTGATGTCGGCGATTATCTTCTCTGGCGCCCTTCCTATTTTTATCCATCCAGAGGTTGATGAACAGCTCGGAATTTCTCATGGAATTACGACTGATTCTGTAACAAGAGCAATCGAACAAAATCCTGATGCAAAAGGATTACTTGTAATCAATCCAACCTATTTTGGTATATCTGCAGATTTGAAACAGATTGTGGAAATAGCTCACTCTTTTGACATCCCCGTGTTAGTCGATGAAGCACATGGAGTACATATTCATTTTCATGAAAAACTGCCAATGTCCGCAATGCAAGCAGGCGCAGATATGTCTGCTACAAGTGTTCATAAACTAGGCGGTTCTATGACACAAAGCTCCATTTTAAATGTTAAAGAAGGGCTTGTTTCCCCAAAAAGAGTTCAAACGATTTTAAGTATGCTAACGACTACATCGACTTCTTATTTGCTGCTGGCATCTTTAGACGTTGCTCGTAAACAATTAGCTGTAAAAGGGCATGAGCTCATTGAAGAAACCATCCAGTTGGCCCAATATATACGTCATGAAATTAATCAAATTGAACATCTGTACTGTGTTGGAGCGGAAATCCTCGGCTCCATGGCTACCTTTGACTATGATCCAACGAAATTAATCATTTCTGTGAAAGAACTTGGAATTACTGGTTACGAGGTCGAAAAATGGCTTCGAGGAATGTATAATATTGAAGTCGAATTATCTGATCTCTATAATATCCTTTGTATTGTGACCCCGGGAGACACAAAGAGGGAAGCTGATATTTTGCTCAAAGCCCTTAGAGAGCTCTCAAAAAACCGAATCAAGAGAACAGAACAAATAGAAAGTAAAGTATTATTGCCAGATATCCCTTTATTAGCATTAACTCCTCGAGATGCATTTTATGCTGAAACTGAGCTCGTACCCTTTGATCAATCTGAAGGAAGAATCATTGCGGAATTTATCATGGTCTATCCTCCTGGAATCCCAATTTTTATTCCTGGAGAGATTATCACTAAAGATAATCTCCTCTATATTAAGAAGAATATCGAAGTTGGTTTACCAGTACAAGGACCAGAGAATTTTGATGCACGGATGCTAAGAGTGATAAAAGAACATAAAGCAATCCAATAAAAAATCAAACCTGACATTAAGTCAGGTTTGATTTTTTATTGGATTCGTCTACAAATGGAAGCAATTTCTTTTAAAATGAATTTTTCAATTAAATATTGTCCTTATCTTTCACAATTTCCAACACCTTTTTTCATTTTTACATTCACCTGATCAACTTTTTTAAAATAATAAGATCACCATCCCATTCGAGAATATATAATTTGCCATCACAATAATCCATGCTGCATATTTTAAAGAGACTCACTTTTTTAGGGTCAACTTCATAGACATCATTTTTGATACTTTTTTTAACAAGTGGATTTCCAGCAATTGTATAAATATTATGATCTCTTGAATCAATCATACGAACGACATGATTTTGAGTATCTCCTATAAAAATATTATTATCTTCATCTATTGAAAGGGCCCAAGGACCATCAAAATATTCGTTCTGGTTACTGCCAAATGTTGCAAATTTTGCATTCTTTCCGTCGCCATCATAACCTGGCTTTCCATTTCCTGCTAAAGTTTCAATGGTTTTCGTTAAAACATTAACCCGCCTTAATGCGAAATTTTTACTATCTAACACACAAATATTTCCTCTTGCATCTCGACGAATGTCATATATCCAATTAAAACGTGCCTCTGAATAAGAAACTGTCTCAAGATTAAATCCAGGCTCAACACTTCCTATGATATTTTTCAATTGGCCATTTTCAGTAAACTGGAACAAACGACAGCCGGTAATGTCATTCACCCAAAGATCATGATTTACATCAAAAACGCAATTTCCGAGAGCTTTAATGCCATGGCTCTTCCCATCAATAAAGACCGTGTAGGAAAGCTTTTGAGGATTGAGCTTATAAATATAATTATTTCCATGACTGGAGACTATATATGCTCTTCATCCATATCAGTAATATAATGTGGATTCTCGAGGTCAACTAAAATATGCCTATCTCCCTTCACTTCTATTTGCTTTCCCGCTGTCCAAGCTAATTTTCCTGCTCCTTCATATTGGCCAATCCAATGTTCATCATAGCTTAAAGCATAACGATTCCCCCTGCCATCAAAAAATCCAAAAGGAGGCTCGTTATCTTTCCAAGTATCCTTTGAATCATACGAAATTATTTTCTCTACAGTCCAACGCAATATTTTCTCTCCTATCTTAAAGTTTATTTTCTTTTCTTTGAAGTACATTAACGAACAAAAATAGTTTAATGTGTCATACAATTTACACTTGAATAATTAATTATGTTATATTATTATTTAATTAACGCTATTAAACGCTTACATTTTTACGTTTTTTTACAATATTAATAAAAAAGGAGACTGGAAAATGGGTACAATCGTTTGCCAAACATGTGAATCAACTGTTGAGCATTTCGAGGATGAAAAGGTAACTATTCTGTACGCCAAATGCAACTGCTGTCAATCTTCAAAAGAAGAAAAATAATTTTTCTAATCCTTTTTTTCAATGAACGAGCATGTCCTGTTAACATTTCAGACATGTTCTTTTTTCTTTCTCATCAAGTTTAGATCACTGCAATAACGAAATTATCACCTTTTATAGTAGTGAAAACGTAAAAAAAAGACCAAACAGGTCTCATCTTATTCATATTGAGGTTCAAAAGGAAGATGTGGAATTGCAGTTTTAAAAAACTCAATTAAATCCGATGCTTGTTGTTCATCTTGAATGCGGAATGCGGATTGAATGTATTCAATATCAACGAGGTCTTTCGAGTCGAGGAGTGCTGAGCGGCCAGTTTGCATACAAACGACTAAGGGCTTACCGAAAAATTGATTCGTATAGACAATGCCAAAATCATAACGGGTTGTTTCCGTCACAAACCCAACAAATCGTACCTTGGCTTTTTCGTGCTCATCATATAGCTTATGAAAATATTCCATCATCGTTATCGCCTCCTTTTTGTTATAATATTTCCAATTTTATTATAGTTGATAAAAATATAGAAAACAACAATATTACCGAAGTGTCAAAATATCGTCAACATTCCTTTTTCTCTGTTGTCACTTATCTGAAAACTTTGCTAGAATAGAAGAGAAAAATGATCTACTTTATCTTTGGGATAATTAGGGGGATGGAACATGTCTAGTCACGCATACATAAGACTCGTGCCTTCATCAGAAAAGGAAAGCGTTACCACTGATGAAGTAATCGAACTATTCAATTATTATAAAAATATTACGAATAAAACTGGTGATCAGCTTAATTGGGAATACCGGGAAGCTGCCTTCCCGTATGAGATTGTCGAAAAACCTGAAGGAAAAGGAAAGTGGTTTTATCTAAAATCAGATGAAGCGAATTATAATATCATTTTAATCGGAGTTGATAAACAGACTTTTCATCAGGAAGAAGAAACACCGTCCGAACAAACGTATATTCAAATCACCTTACCAGAAACCTCAACATTTGGAGATAAAGGAAAAGCAAATGAATTTTGTAAATTTTTAGCAAAAAAACTCAAAGCTGAACTGCAATTATTTAATGGACGAGTCATGTATTTTTATCCACGAAAATAGGCAGGGACAAATCTTTGTCCTTGCCTTTTATTTATTCAGGGACTTTTATAAGATTGGGAGCGACTATTTCATAGCCCTTCTTCCGCAACCCTTGAACAATCCCTTCTAAAGCTTCACTTGTCCATTTTCGGTCATGCATTAACAAATTTGCTCCATTATTTAAATATGGACTATTAATCATTATTTCCCTCAACGCATCTTTCTCCTGAAAACCTTTTTCCCAATCATATCCGTACGTCCAATTCATCACAACCATTTTTTCATCTGCTGCTATTTTTTTAGACTCGTCAGTGTTTGCCCCGAATGGAGCTCGGAAAAATTTTGGTCGCTCACCTGTGATTTCCTCTACAAGATCATTTACAGCAATAATCTCCTGTAATTGTTTTTCAGGAGTAAGATTCGCTAAATTTTGATGAGAGTAGGTATGATTCCCAATTGGAAAACCTAAATCATAAATTTTTTTTAAAATTGCTGCTTTTTCTTGCGTATCAATAAAATGACCGTTTACAAAAAAAATTGCTTTAGCTCCTAAATTTTTTAATGTGTAAGCCATTTCCAACGCGTACTTATCTGGTGCATCGTCAATTGTTAATAAAACAACTTTTTCGTTTGCTTCCTCTATCGGTACAACTGTCCAAGTTTTGTCATCGATCTTATACAACGGTTCACTCTTTTCAGTACCATTTGTTTCCAGTTCCGCCTCTTTTAATCCTTGCTTCTCGTTTTCCTTTTTAGTCCATTCTGTCTGATCCTCATCGACGACCAACTGCTCATCAGTTTCTGCTAGAAAATCGTTCGGACTTTCATGACCACAGCCAACTAACAGAAGACCAGTTACCATAAACGCGAACCATCTTTTCAATACTGTCACCTCAAAATAATTACGAATTGTATTCCTGTCCCTACTATTTTATCCATTCCTTTTCAGCATTGCTAGAAAAGGCTCAAAAAAATGTGAATGGCACAATATACAGTTAAACTAACGAGGGTGACAAAGATCGTTTTTTTTGTAGACTTCAAAATCAAATTACTAGCGACCATCCCTAAATAGATAAATACGAAAAACATCGCGACATTATAGACAATTTGATCATATTTAGAAAGCGATTCAAATAAAGTATAAACGCTCCAAATCATAAGCTGAATTAATATGACAACATAATTTCTCAACTTATATCACCTACTTAAGTATACAATATTTACTAGCATTCTATGATTTCAATTCGAATGATATTTTTCAATTCTGTATCATTTACATGACATCCCCTATTTATTTTGGTCACTATGCTACTATATGGGTAATTAAGCGTATTTTCTGAACAGAATTTCTAATTTGAATGTGAGGCTATTTCAATGAAATTCGCACCTATAATTATGATCTTATTTATGTTGATACCTGCATGCCAAAAAAACGACGCTAAAAGCTTTGAGATTGATAGTAGCGATAAGCAAGTGCTCTTCTTTTCAAATGAAACAGAGCATGCTAATCTTCAAATAGAAGCTCCTTATTACGATGCGATTATTGAATTGCGACAACGCTTTCCTGAAGAATTCAATGAGATAAAAACTTTTGCTCCCACTACTGATAAAGCCATTTTCACAAAGCTTAAGGTAGAAGTTTGTCCAGCGATTATCGTTCTTCATAACGATAAAGTTTTAGTACAAGTAGCAGGAGAAAGCTCTAAAGAAGAAATTCTTCAACCCATCGAAGCTGCATTAATGAATTAATCATTTTGATATACTACTTTTAGAAAGCTCGTTTCCCAAAAGATTAGCAAATATTTTTTACACACTAAACATGAGATCGGCGAGCAATAGGAACCATTAGCGTAAGCTATTTTTCTTCGTGCTCGGCGGCTACCAACTATGAAACGAAAGCTCAATGGCGATTGGTTACCGGACACTTTCGTTTATAGGTTACACATCCCGGTATTGCACAACTTCAATAAGAAAATAATGACAAAAGAGGGTCCCAAAAGCCTAGCTTATAGGAGCCTCTCTTTTTTTAATTCCCTCTATCATAATAAAGAAAACCTTTCACTTTTGGTCTAATAAAATCCCCAAAACCAATTAAACCATTAAAAGGAGATGTTCTCATATACAAGAATGCTCCCATGACTAACCAACTAGTTCTATCAAAGGAGATTGAGTTCTCATTCCAGAGCCCGCCGATTCATTTAGCAGTAGAAAAATAAATCCAATTGACAACCAAAAATACCTAAAAGCTGGATACAAAAGAAAAAGCTGATCTCAAAAAGTCGTTTAACCCAGAGTATCGACAAAAGCCATCGAGAGGTTCCCTCTCGACGGCTTTTGTCATTTTTGGATAGTTGGCTGTAAAAATCCGTTAATTTCCGCTCCGGGCACTTGCTTTCCGGGGGGCAGGCGGTGAGCTTCCTCAGAGCTGTCGCTCCTGCGGGAAAAAGCGGCTCGGCTCCGCCCGCGGAAAGTGCCACCCTTCGTTATAATCAACCTATACTATCTATTCATAATTCTATTTTAAAAGAAAAAGACTGTAGCAAACTGAAATCCTTCAAGTTTGTCTACAGTCTGAGTCGTTTCTAACGACCTTTTGACATGGCTTTCCTTTATTGTTACCTTATTTAATAATGTGAATTGGGCTGCCAATTGCTACTTCTGCAGCTTCCATTGTAATTTCTCCTAATGTAGGGTGAGCATGAATTGTCATTGCTAAATCTTCAGCAGTCATTCCTGCTTCGATCGCTAAGCCAAGTTCCGCTATCATATCAGAAGCACTCGGTCCAGCGATTTGTGCTCCAATAACAAGTCCATCCTCTTTACGAGTGACAAGCTTTAAGAAGCCTTCTGCAGCATCTAAAGCTAGGGCACGACCATTTGCAGCAAATGGGAACTTCGAACCAACTACTTCGATTCCTTCATCTTTCGCTTGTTTTTCTGTATAACCTACAGAAGCAAGCTCAGGATCAGAGAATACAACTGCAGGGATTCCAAGATAATCGATTTGCGCATTATGTCCTGCAATCGCCTCAGCCGCAATTTTTCCTTCATAGGAAGCTTTATGAGCTAATTGTGGTCCAGGGACAATATCTCCTATCGCATAAATGTTAGGAATATTTGTACGGCATTGGACATCAATATTGATGATTCCACGATCAGTCATATCAATCCCAAGTTGATCAAGACCCATTTCGTCAGTATTTGGACGACGGCCTACTGTTACTAGTACATAATCAGCCTCAACTGTTTTTTCCTCACCTTTAGCTTCATACGTAACAACGACGCCATTTTCATTTTCAACGACGCCTTTGGCAAGTGCATTTGTAACGATGTCAGCGCCTTTTTTCTTTAAGTTACGAGCTACAATAGAAGACATTTGCTTTTCAAATGCTCCAGCAAATAGTTCATCACTACCTTCAAGAATCGTTACTTCTGTTCCAAAGTTCGCATACGCAGTTCCAAGCTCAACTCCAATTACTCCCCCACCAATAATAACGAGTTTCTTTGGAATTTCAGGTAGGTTTAAAGCACCTGTTGAGTTAATAACACGATTAGAATACTTAAATGTTGGAAGCTCAATCGGACGAGATCCTGTAGCGATTATTGCATTTTTAAAAGTATATGTTTGAGCTGAGTTATCATCCATCACACGAATTGTGTTAGCGTCAACGAAATAACCTTCGCCGCGAACGATTTCTACTTTATTCCCTTTTAATAAGCCCTCAACACCGGAAGTAAGCTTATTTACAACGCTACCTTTCCATTCTTGAACCTTTGAAAAATCAACTTTTACATTTTCAGCAGTAATCCCAATTGATTCAGAATGTAGGGCCGTTTCATAACGGTGACCTGCAGCGATTAATGCCTTAGAAGGAATACAACCAACATTCAGACATACGCCACCAAGATTTGCTTTTTCAACAATTGTAACTTTTTGTCCAAGTTGTGCCGCACGAATTGCTGCTACATAACCACCAGGACCTGCACCAAGGACAAGAGTATCTGTTTCGATAGGAAAATCTCCAACTACCATTTTATTACGCCTCCATTAACATTAATTCTGGATCATTTAATAAGCGTTTAATATGATTTAGGGCATTTTGCGCAGTAGCACCATCAATCATACGGTGGTCAAAGCTTAATGAAAGTGCGAGCACAGGTGCTGCAACAATTTCACCATCTTTAATCACAGGTTTTTCAGCAATACGTCCAATACCTAGAATGGCAACTTCTGGATGATTAATGACAGGAGTAAACCATTGTCCACCAGCAGAACCGATATTCGAAATTGTACAAGAAGCACCTTTCATTTCGTCTGGAGCTAATTTACCATCACGAGCTTTTCCTGCTAGTTCATTGATTTCTTGAGAAATATTGAATATAGACTTGCGGTCTGCATCCTTCACAACTGGTACTAATAAACCTTTTTCTGTATCTGCCGCAATTCCAATATTGTAATAGTGCTTATGAATAATCTCATTTGTAGCATCATCTAAAGAAGTATTTAAAGCAGGGTATTCACGCAATGCACTTGTTAATGCTTTTACTACATATGGAAGGAATGTAAGCTTAATTCCCTTGCTTGCAGCAACTTCTTTGTACTTCTTACGATTTGCTACAAGGTTCGTTACATCGACTTCATCCATAAGAGTTACATGTGGAGCAGTGTGTTTAGAATTCACCATTGCTTTTGCAATTGCCTTACGAATTCCACTCATTTTCTCACGAGTTTCTGGATATTGACCAGCTGGAATTGGTGCTGGTGTTGGTTTAGCCGATTCAGCTTGTGCTGCTGGTGCTTCTTCAGTTGCTGTTGAAGCTGGCACTGGTGCCCCACCATTTAAGAACGCATCAATATCATCTTTTAGTACACGGCCGTTATCACCCGAACCTGCTACTTGACGAATATCAACACCTTTATCACGAGCATACTTACGAACAGAAGGCATTGCAATAATGCGACGGTTTGGATCAGCAGGCTCTGCACTCGCTCCTGCCTCTGGTGTTGCTTCTGGCTGAGCAGCAGGTGCTTCTTTAGGAGCTTCTTCACTTTCATCGCCTTTAAATTTAAGATCTTCATATCCAGGTGCATCAAATGTGATTAATACCTGTCCTACTGTTGCCACTGTTCCTTCATCAACTAGAACTTCCTCAACTGTACCTTCTACTGGAGAGGGAATTTCAACAACAGCTTTATCGTTTTGTACTTCACAAAGCACATCATCTTCTTGCACTTTATCGCCTGGTTTCACGAACCATTTTACAATTTCACCTTCATGGATACCTTCACCAATATCAGGCAGTTTAAATTGGAATGACATGGGTTCATCCTCCTAAATATTCTTGTTTGTATGCCACTTGATCGAATTTAAGGGTAATGGACAACCCATCTCCCTTAAACACGGTCTATTTGTTCAATTTTTTTAGAAATTAAGTACTTTTTTGCTTGTCTCCATAATATCTTTAACGTTAGGAAGCCATACAGATTCAGCTTGTGGAAACGCAAATACTGTATCCGGTGCAGCAACACGTAAAACAGGTGCTTCAAGGCTAAGGATTGCACGATCGTTAATTTCAGCAACAACTTGCGCTGCAATACCAGCTTGTTTTTGCGCTTCTTGAACAACAATTGCACGACCTGTTTTTTCAACTGAAGCGATAATGGTTTCAATATCAAGTGGAGCTACTGTACGTAAGTCTACAACCTCAACAGAATGTCCTTCTTTTTCAAGTTCTTCTGCTGCTTTAATTGACTCATGAACCATTGCACCATAAGTGATGATTGAAAGATCAGTACCTTCACGCTTCACTTCAGCCTTGCCAAGCGGAATTGTATATTCTCCTTCAGGTACTTCTTGTCTGAATGAGCGATATAATTTCATATGCTCTAAATAAATTACTGGATCGTTATCACGAATAGCTGAAATTAATAATCCCTTTGCATCATAAGGTGTAGAAGGAATAACCACTTTCAATCCTGGTTGTTGTGCCATTAAGCCTTCAAGGCTGTCAGCATGCATTTCAGGTGTGTGCACTCCACCACCAAATGGTGAACGGATCGTAACTGGTGCATTATATCGACCACCAGAGCGGTAACGCATACGAGCTAATTGACCAGAAATAGAATCCATTACTTCATATACGAATCCAAAGAATTGGATTTCTGGAACAGGACGGAAGCCTTGTAAACTTAGACCAACTGCTAAACCACCAATACCAGACTCAGCTAATGGTGTATCAAACACACGATCTTCCCCAAATTCTGCTTGGAGTCCTTCAGTTGCACGGAAAACCCCACCGTTTACACCTACGTCTTCTCCGAACACTAATACATTCGGATCATTTTTTAATTCAGTGCGTAACGCATCCGTGATTGCTTGAATCATTGTCATTTGCGCCATGGCTTACTTCGACTCCTTCTCTTTATATATTTCATATTGCTCCTCTAGGTTATGCGGAAGCTCTTCATACATAATTGAGATCAAATCCGTTACCTTTTGCTTCGGAGTATTATCTGCTTCTTTAATCGCTACTTTAATATCTTCTTTTGCTTGTTCAATTGTTTCATTTTCCAACTCTTCGTTCCAAATTCCTTTTTTCTCTAAATATTTACGGAAACGAACAAGTGGGTCTTTCTTTTCCCATTCGTTATCTAAATCAGACGTACGGTAACGTGTTGGGTCATCCCCAGCCATTGTATGAGGACCGTAGCGATATGTCATTGTTTCAATTAATGTTGGCCCTTCTCCATTAATCGCACGCTCGCGAGCTTCTCTAACTGCACTGTAAACAGCTAATGGATCCATTCCATCAACAACAATTCCTGGAATACCAGCAGCAACTGCTTTTTGCGCTAGTGTCTTAGCAGCTGTTTGCTTTTCACGAGGAGTAGAAATCGCAAACTGGTTGTTCTGAATGATAAAAATCGCAGGAGATTTGTAAGCACCTGCAAAGTTGATTCCTTCATAGAAATCACCTTGTGAAGTCCCACCATCACCTGTATACGTAATAGCAACCGCTTTTTGACCACGCTTTTGCATTCCGAGAGCAACTCCAGCAGCCTGCACATATTGAGCACCAATGATGATTTGTGGAGAGATTACATTAACACCTTCAGGAATATCTCCACCTTTGAAATGTCCTCTTGACCATAGGAAGGCTTGTGATAACGGTAACCCATGCCAGATAAGCTGTGGAACATCACGGTAACCAGGAAGGATAAAGTCTTCCTTTTCTAAGGCAAATTGCGATGCTAGTTGTGAAGCCTCTTGACCAGCTGTTGGTGCATAGAAACCAAGACGTCCTTGACGATTTAATGAAATAGAGCGTTGGTCAAGTATTCTTGTATACACCATGCGTTTCATTAGTTCCTGTAGTTGTTCGTCACTTAAGTTCGGTACAGCCGCTTCATTTACGACTTCTCCCTCTTCGTTAAGTATTTGAAATGTTTCAAACTGCTCTTCTACCTTTTCAAGCTGCTTCTTTGCATCAAAACTAGCTTTATTTGTTTTAGAAGCCATTAAAAGTCACCCTTTCATACAAAATATATTAAAGTACAAATATTTTTGGTTCCCATTTTTGCTTCCATTTCAAGCTATGTATGGGAAAGAAAACAATATTATAGTACCCAAATCTATCTCATCTTAGAAATAATACACTTATCTGAGACTGATAAAGCGCTTTAAACACACATGATTACGAATAGTTTTCCTCAATCTGTTTGAATTAAAACGCTCCCTTTAAAACCAGTTGGCGGCAAAAGCTGTACTATAATTTTAGAGAGATAAATTGATACAACTACAAACTTCGTTTTTAGTGTACACTAATCAAATCAACCACGTCAATTACTAAGCTTCAAGTTTTTTAATCTATTCACGTTTTTAATGTGTTAAATATTTTTCAAACTGTATCACAAATAAACAATTTCTGTACTATAAAAAATAACACAATGATAGCGCTGTTATAATAAAGAAAATTATATAATAATAATTATAATCAAATCATAACAGTAATTGAAACCAAAATAAAAGGAACCGACTTTTTTTCGATTCCTTTATCTCTCTTGCTCTTCACTTATTTCAATTCCAGCGGCTTTATAAAAACCAAGTTTAATCTCATTATATTGTTTCGTATATTCGTTAAACTCTTCATTGGAATCAAGAACGAGCTTATACGTATCGTTTATTTTTGTAATTTGTTCTTCGAGCTCGTCAATCGATAATCCCTCTTTCTGAAACATTTGGTACAGCTCTTTATCATGTTCAATCCCTTTCATATAATTGTCAAAAAGGGTATCATGAGTAGCAAATCGTTTTTGCATTGTATCGTATAGCTCATTCGCTTTTGTTTTTAATTCCCCTTCATCTAGTTTTTCAATCAACGGAGCAAATTTTTCAAATTCCTGTTTCGACGCTTGGATACTTTCTTCTTCCTTTTGCATATGCTCTTGCCTTTTATCAACAATTGTTAAGGCTTTTTCAGAAAGAGATACAATTTGCTCAAATTCCTTCATCCCTAATCCGATGATCTCACTGTATATTTCCTTTTCTTCTTTCTCTAGTTCTACTAAAGGCTGTTGCTGTTTTTCAAAGTCTTGCTCTAGATCAACGACATTTTCTAGCACGGTATACATTTCATCCGTAGTGGTGGTTCGATTAAAACAGCCTGTTATAACGAACATACTTATGAGAATAAAAAATAATAACGGCTTCTTCCAATTTAAAATTGACACTTTGTAACCCCCTTCATATGACAATTATTACTATATAGTTTGTTGCAAATATTTACAATAGCACATAAGAAAAACCGAGAAAAAATCAGCAATGACGATTCCATAAGTCGTTTAAGTGTATTAAAAATGAGCTTCATTACAATGATATATCTAGATATATTACCTGCTAAACATGCATAATGGGAAAATTGATACGATTAATAGATCCTATTCAAATCTATTATTAATTATGTCTCTTACTAGTAAAATGTTGCAACTATACGGTCAATATAAATTCTGTTAAAATAATGCACGAGAGAATTACGTGGGAGTGAAATACATGCTTACGATGGAAGACATTATTAAAGACGGTCATCCTACTTTGCGTTCCGTTGCAAAAGAGGTCCCGCTTCCAGCATCAGAGGAAGATAAAGATACATTAAGAGCTCTGCTAGAATATGTAATCGCAAGTCAAAATCCTGAAATCGCCAAAGAAAAAGGCTTAAGACCCGGAATTGGTCTAGCAGCACCTCAAATCAATATTTCAAAAAGAATGATCGCCATCCATGTAACCGACGATAAAGAAAACCTGTACAGTTATGCCCTTTTTAATCCAAAGATTATCAGCCATTCTGTGGAGAAAGCATACTTAACGAGTGGCGAAGGCTGCCTTTCCGTGGATGAATCAATTCCAGGTTATGTCCCAAGATATGCAAGAGTAACGGTGAAAGCGACGACATTAGAAGGTGAAGAGATTAAGCTTAGACTGAAAGGTTTACCGGCCATTTGTATCCAGCATGAGATCGATCATCTTAATGGAATAATGTTTTATGATCATATTAACAAAGACGATCCATTCGCACCAATTGAAAATGCAACACCAATCGAAAGATAAGAATAATTCAGTTAAAACGCAAAGGGGTTCCGCAAAGCACCTTTGCGTTTTTTTGTGGACGCGAAGGAGCTCAAATTCTAACAAATATGTTACTACCATGTTTAACCATGAGAAAAATACCTATTACTTCATATAATAAAGATAAGAAATATATAACAGGAGATATTTATCTTTACTTTGGACAAGGATCGTATAATATAGGAAGTAAGGAGATGATCCGCAATGTTAAAGAAGCTGAAAAAAAAGCTTGTTGAACATTGGAAAGATTTGCTTCGAAAAAAATCCATCGCGTAAATTAATGATGAGCCCTTCATGCTTGCGAAGGGCTCCTTCTTTATAGTAAATTTGAAAACGATACTTCAAAAAAACAATTCAAATAAAAGGACAAACATCACTTCAAAAGAAAATGAATGAAATTACTTCCTATTTTATATATAATAGAAAAAGTTACTATCGGAAATACTTGGGAGATAATTAATATTTTCCCCTTGCTCTTGATTTGACTCAAATTCCCTATTACATGAATCAATTTCATAATGACGATGGTTAAAAACGGGTTTTTTAGAAAATCTATACATATTAGATACGTACTACAGCATTAGTAAAATTTCGTTTTTATTGACAACTATTGATCATGAAATTGAATCACATATTTTAAATTTTTTATAACAAAGGAGAGAAACAGGATGATTTTTAAAGTTTATTTTCAAGAATTAAAAACAGAAGCGCCAGTGCGTGAAAAAACAAAGACCATTTTTGTAAAAGCGGACTCTGTACGCGAGGTACGTGCAAAATTGGCAGAGCATCCGTACAACATTGAGTTTATTACTCCAGTAGATGGAGCATTCTTAGAGTATGAACAGAAAAATGAAAATTACAAAGTATTGGAGATTGGATAATTTATGAAATTTGTTAAAAATGATCAAACCGCTGTTTTTGCTTTAGGCGGCTTGGGTGAAATAGGTAAAAATACGTACGGTGTTCAGTTTCAAGACGAAATTATTTTAATTGATGCTGGAATCAAATTTCCTGAAGATGAATTACTTGGCATTGACTATGTCATCCCGGATTACACTTACTTAGTCAAAAATGTCGATAAAATAAAAGGACTATTTGTCACACACGGACATGAGGATCACATTGGGGGCATCCCTTATTTATTGAGGGAAATCAATATTCCGATTTACGGAGGAAAGCTTGCTTTAGGTCTTATTCGCAATAAATTAGAAGAGCACGGTTTATTAAGACAAGCAAAGCTTCATGAAATTCAAGAAGACGATATCATTAAATTTAGAAAGACATCTGTCACGTTTTTCCGAACAACTCACAGCATCCCTGATTCGTACGGTATTGTTGTAAAGACGCCTCCCGGACAAATTGTTCATACAGGAGACTTCAAATTTGATTTCACCCCTGTTGGTGAACCTGCTAATTTAACAAAAATGGCTGAAATCGGCAAGGAAGGAGTCTTATGCCTCCTCTCAGACAGTACGAACAGTGAGGTCCCTGATTTCACCATGTCTGAACGAAGAGTTGGCGATAATATCCACGATATTTTCAGAAAGGTCGATGGCCGCATTATTTTTGCAACTTTCGCCTCAAATATTCATCGTCTGCAACAAGTAACAGAAGCCGCAGTCGCAAACGGAAGAAAAATTGCTGTGTTTGGTAGGAGTATGGAAGCAGCGATCAATATCGGACAAGAATTAGGCTATATTCGGGCGCCTAAAGATACATTTATTGATGCGCAATCGATTAATCGTCTACCAGCAAATCAAGTAACGATTTTATGTACCGGTAGTCAAGGAGAACCAATGGCTGCATTATCTCGTATTGCCAATGGTACACATCGGCAAATTCAGATCATTCCTGGAGATACAGTCGTGTTCTCTTCCTCTCCAATCCCAGGAAATACAATAAGTGTTAGTAGAACAATTAATATGCTCTTCCGTGCAGGGGCGGACGTTATTCACGGAAAACTAAGTGATATTCATACATCAGGACATGGTGGTCAAGAAGAACAAAAACTAATGCTTCGCCTTATTAAACCAAAGTTTTTTATGCCGATTCATGGAGAATATCGCATGCAAAGAATGCATATGAAACTTGCTGTTGACTGCGGAGTAGAGGAAGACAACTGCTTTATTATGGACAATGGAGAAGTTCTCGCTCTTAGTGAGGATTCTGCCCAGATAGCTGGTAAAATACCTTCCGGCAACGTCTATATTGATGGTAGTGGCGTAGGCGACATTGGCAATATCGTTCTTCGTGACCGCCGTATTCTTTCAGAGGAAGGATTAGTAGTCGTTGTTATAAGCATTAATATGAAAGATTTCAAAATCGCAGCTGGTCCGGACATTATCTCCCGTGGTTTTGTCTATATGAGAGAGTCAGGTGATTTAATTAGCGATGCCCAAAGTCTTATTTCTAAACACTTAAATAAAGTAATGGAAAGAAAAACGACTCAATGGTCAGAAATTAAAAATGAGATTACGGATACACTCGCACCATTTTTATATGAAAAAACTAAGCGTCGACCAATGATTTTACCGATCATTATGGAAGTTTAAGAACAAAAGCGCAAGACGCCGTCGGAACAATCAAAAAGCAGATTGTTCCGACGATATTTATTTTCGAAGCCTTTCCTCCTGTACACTGGAAGGTTCTGATCTTTCAATAAAGTCATCCTACGGTGCTACACCTCCGGTTGACTTATCGTAGGGAGGTAATCTGAAGTTTTGTAGGCAATTGGCGCTGGAGCTAGACGTGGAGACACTCACAAAAGTGTTCTTTACAGCAATTGAAAACTATAATTTCCAAGACCATTAAAAAACCAAGCATGCGACTTAATGTCAACTGCTTGGTTTTTTTCCTTAATCGTTCATCACTTTTTTCTCAAATCGACTGATATCTGAATCAGCACCGATAACAATTAATATGTCGTTTTGAAGAATCACTTCGTTGGCTTGAGGAGAAACATTAATATCATTTCCTCTTTTAATAGCCACTATGTTTATTCCATATTTTGCGCGTATGTCGAGTTCTAATATCGTGTGTCCAATCATCGCCCCACCAGCAACAATCTCAACAATACTATGTTCATCTGAAAGCTCTAAATAGTCTAACACACTGTTTGAAACCATTTTATGTGCAATTCTTTTGCCCATATCCCTTTCAGGATGGACTACAGTGTCGGCTCCTATTTTTAATAGCACCTTTTCATGATAATCATTTTGCGCTTTCACTGTTATATGTTTGACCCCAAGTTCCTTTAACATTAAAGTCGTCAATATACTTGCTTGAATATTATCACCGATTGCTACAATAACATGATCAAAATTTCGAATCCCTAACCCCTTTAAAACGGACTCATCTGTAGTATCTCCCATTACTGCATGTGAAGCAATCATAGAAAATTCATTCACTCGCTCCTCTTTCGTGTCAATCGCCATTACTTCCATGCCTTGCTCTGCTAATTCGCGAACAATGCTGCCACCAAAACGACCTAACCCTATAACTGCAAATTCTTTTTTCACATTCATTCCCCCGAAGCAGATGCTTGTCAAATTTCTAAACAGCCAAAAAAGTATGTCCTCATTTTAGCATATTATTTGAAAAAGAACATGTACGAAATGATAGTTGGGTTCATTCTCTTGCGATCTTAGCTCATTATTTAGAATGAGCACCACATTGAAGTGGTGCTCTCATTTATACAGCATTAAGCATATTAAATTGTGCTTTTATCAGTTGATAATATACGCCCTGTAAAGTCATGAGCTCTTCATGATTACCCTGCTCAATAATTTCCCCATGATCAAGAACAATGATGTTATCTGCTTCACGAATTGTAGAAAGTCGATGTGCGATAATGACTGCGGTTCTCCCTTCCAACAACGTTTTCAATGCTGTTTGGATTTTAATTTCTGTTTCCGTATCAATACTTGCCGTCGCTTCATCCAAAATGATAATGCGCGGATCTGCCAATAAAGCTCGGGCAAACGATATGAGCTGTCGTTGACCAACCGAAAGAACATTCCCTCTTTCCTCCACCTCAGTTTGATAACCGTTCGGCAAGTTTTCAATAAATGAGTGTGCTCCAATCGCCTCGGCTGCTCTTTGAACTTCTTCATCTGTAGCAAAAGGATTACCAAAGCGGATGTTATCAGCAATGGTCCCAGAAAAGATAAATGTCTCTTGAAGAACAACACTTATTCTTTGACGTAAATCCTTTAATGAAATATCTTTTAAATCGTGTCCATCTAATAAAATTTCGCCACTTGTGGGATCATAAAAACGGCTGATTAAATTGGCAATCGTCGTTTTTCCAGAGCCCGTATGACCCACTAAGGCCACCGTTTGACCTGCTTTCATTTCCAGATTAACGCCTTTTAAGGCTGTTCTTTTTTCATCATACGAAAAAACCACATCTTTGAACTGAATATGCCCTTTTACTTCATCCAAGTGGAGCGCTTCTTTCTTTTCAGAAACAATCGGTTTTTCATCTAAAAATTCAAAAATACGTTCAGACGAAGCCATTCCCATAAGCAATTGATTGTATACTTGGCCAAGTCTTGAGATTGGTTCCCAGAACATACCTAAATAGAAAGCGAAGGAGACAAAGATCCCAATAGTCAGCGTTTCATTTTGAATTAAGGAAGCCCCAAACCATATTAACACCGCTGTTCCTACCGCATTTGTAAGCTCAACCAATGGTCTAAACATTGCGTTTTTTTGCGATGCGACACGCCAGCTTTCAAAGGTCTCTGTATTGACTCCATCAAAGAAACTCATATTCTCCTTCTCTTGGGTAAAAGCCTGTGTAACTCGAATTCCCTGAATGCTTTCATTTAGATGCGAATTTAACTTGGATTGAAAGAGTCGAACTGTTTGCCAAGAACGACGGATATTTCTTCTAAGACTAGTCGAGATAAAGAACATTATCGGCAAAATAACCATGACCGCTAATGTTAATTCTGGACTTAAGCTAAACAATATAGCAAATATTCCTATAAGCAGGATAATATCCATTAATAAGTTAATAACACCGTTAGTAAATAATTCTTGCAGTGAATTAATATCATTCATAATTCTAACGAGAATCGAACCTGCAGATCTCTGATCAAAAAAACGATGGGAGAGATTTTGAACATGTGTAAAAAGATGCTTTCTTAAATCAAAGATCACACTTTGACCCAGCTGATTCATCCATCTAATTCTCAAAAAGTTTGCCACATAGGATAAAGTATACAATCCAGCAATTGCAGCAATTAATATCGTAAGTAAGCCCGTATCCTTATCAACAATCGCCTTATCGAGCACGTAAACGCCGATAAGGATTGGAATAATCAGGCGAACAGCTGTCGTGATTAAGACCATTAAAATTGCTAAGGGAAGCAAAGTCTTTCGATAAGGTTTCATATAGCTAAAGAGCCTGAGCATTTGCTTCCAGTTAAACGGTTTTTCAATGACTTGTTCAGTAGAATAATGAAACCTCTTTAGCGTATTTTCACTAATCGGGCGTTTTTCATTCTTCATTTCTCTCCCCCCTACCCAATTTGTTTTTTCAAAATCTTGTCTTTATCTTGATATTGAATATCATATATCCGTTGATAAGGACCTTTATTCTTCAGTAATTGTTCATGCGTTCCGCTTTCCACTATTCTTCCTTTTTCAAGAACGAGAATTTCATCTGCATGTTTGAGCGAGGAAATACGATGAGCAATAATAAAGGTTGTTCGTCCTCTCATAACCTCTTTCAATGCCTTTTGTATCTTAAACTCTGTTTCCATATCGACTGCGCTTGTTGCATCATCAAGTATGAGTATACTTGGATCTACACAGATGGAGCGGGCTATCGCAATTCTTTGTTTCTGCCCTCCAGAAAGCCCCATTCCTCTTTCTCCAAGCATCGTATCATAGCCATCTGGCAGTTCCATAATAAAATCATGTGCCTGTGCCCTTTTCGCCGCATCGATAATGTCATCCATCGTGGCACTAGGTCTCCCATACGAAATATTCGCCTTGATCGACGAAGAAAATAAGAACGATTCCTGCAAGACAAAACCAATATGGCTTCTAATGGATTGCAACGAGTATTCTTGTACATCAACGCCATCAATAAAAACTTGACCCTTTTGCGGTTCATAAAACCTTGTCATCAACTGGGTTAAACTTGTTTTCCCAGAGCCGGTTGAACCAATTAAGCCTACTACTTTTCCCGGATGGGCATGGAAGGAGATATCATATAAAGCGTCTTTATCCTCCACTCCATAGCGAAGAGTTACATCCTTAAATCGAACATCACCGGTAAGCTTTTCAGAATAATATGGCTTCTCTTTTTCAGTAATTTCATTTTCTGCTTCTAAAATTTCCAATAATCTTTCGCCAGAGGCTTTTGATTGTGAAAAAAGATTAATGACAAAACCTAAATTCATAATTGGCCACATAATATAACCAACCAAACTGTAAAATGCAACAAGCTCTCCCGGGCGAAGGCTTCCATCGATAACTAAATAGCCTCCAAATGAAAGAAGGAGAACCACACTCAAATTCCCCAAATACTCCATTAACGGAAAATATTTTGCCCATATTGCTGAAGTAAAGAGATATTTATCTTTGTAATCGCCATTTGAAGAGTTAAATTTGTCAATGACATAGTCTTCACGCGATAAAGATTTTACAGTATTAATTCCGCTTATATTTTCCTGAACATTTGTATTTAGCTTCCCAAACGACTTGCGAATTGCCCGAAATGCCGGATGAACTGACCTCTCAAATTTATAGACGACAACTACTAAAAAAGGCAATGTTATTAATGTGACAATTGTCAATGCAGGTGAATAATAGAACATCACCGTGAACGTCGACATTACAAGGATGATTAATCGTAGCAATTCAGAGAACCCAAATGAAAGAAAAAATCGAAACCCTTCCACATCCGCTGTCAATCTAGACATCAAATCCCCTGTTTTCGCATTATCATAATAGCGAAAAGGTAAGTATTGTAGCTTCTCATATAAAGAATTTCTTAATTTATAGACAGAAGTAATTCCAAACAAATCCCCTGTATATTGATGTATGTAAGTACCTATACCTTTTACAATCATTATGGCAATGAAACCTAATGCTAAATAAGGAATCCAATTGCTTTTTCCACCAATGACCACTTCATCGATGGTAATTTGAAGGATGATTGGATAAACTACCGTGATTCCAGTTATTAATAACATAAATACAACCGACCATATAAAATAGCTTTTATACGGCCAATAAAAATCCTTTAATTTCTTAAAAGTTTCCACTGCTCATTCCCCCCATCTGCTTCCCACTTATACAAACTATTTTCTCTCTAATTTATTTAGAATGTAAGAAAATGGATTTTATTCACAAGAAAAATATGAACGTATTTACAAATATAACGGAAATCGAAATATTTTACCACTGTTTTTTTTGAATTATGTATCTTTTTTAAAATTTCATGCAAATGATTCAATTTATTAAGATTAAAACAAGAGCGGGTTGCCACCTTCTTATGAGTTTAAGCTTTCAAGGATGATCGAGGATCTCTTCCTTTCATGTCAGAACATTAAGGAAAACAAACAAGCGCTTGCCGCGCAATGTCACTGTGTAAAAAGTTCACCAGAGCAATGATGAATTTAAGCCTCTTCCTAAACAAAAAAGGAACTAGGTCTCTTTACCTAGTTCCTTCTTAAGTTCACTATTCACTTTGAGTCCCTTTATAATAAATGTATTTTGATAGCATCGAAATCGCTACGTCAATTGCCTCTTCATTCGGATTCAATTTTGAATGGTGCAAACCGTACTGTGAATCGACCCCAAGCCAAAACATGAATCCTGGGATTTCTTTCAGCATATAGCCGAAATCTTCTCCAGTCATTGCTTTATCACATTCAATAACTTGAACACTTCTATCATTACGGACATATTCCATGAACTCTCTTGTTAATTTCTCTTCATTATAAACTTGATAGTAGCTGCTGCCAAAATCAATTTGGGCTTCACATTCATAACCAACTTCGACACCTCTCACCATCGATAGTATTCTTTTTTTTACTTTTTCCATCGATTCTACGGAAAGGGTACGAATTGTCCCCTCAATACGCGCTTTTTCGGCGATAATATTTTGTACAGTACCACCGCTTATTTTTCCAATTGTTACAACTGCACTATCTAAAGGATTAACATTCCTTGCTACAATAGTTTGTAACTGAGTAACTAAAGAACACGCAGCAACTACCATATCATTCGTTTGGTGTGGGTATGCCGCATGCCCTCCCGTACCTGTTAGATCAATAAAAAGCTCAGATGTATTGGCAAATAGAAGTCCTTCCTTAACCGCAATTGAGCCAACTGGATATTCAGGAGCTATATGTAGAGCTAAAATCATATCCGGCTTCCAGTCATTCATAATTTCTGATTGGAGCATCGGTTCTGCTCCACCAGGCCCTTCTTCAGCCGGCTGAAAAATAAATAAAAGATTGTCATCAATTGGTTCATTGAGGAAATGAGTGACAAGCCCCAAAGCAATGCTCATATGAAAATCATGTCCACAAGCGTGCATTTTTTCTGGATGTTCAGAAAGAAAAGGAAGTCCTGTTTCTTCAACGATTGGTAAACCATCCATATCTGCTCTATAGCCAATCGTTTTCCTCGGGTTGCGACCTTCGATCCTCACAAATATACCAGTTTTCCATGTTTCTATTCGCATTCGTTCCTGCGGAAGCGATTTTAAATAGTTCAGCAAATACGATTGTGTTTTGTATTCTTGAAAGCCTAATTCAGGGATTTTATGTAAATCTCTTCTAATTTGAACAAAAGACATTATGACCTCTCTCCTTTTACTAAAAAAAGCAAAAAGCAGCCTCAAAAAATCGTTTCTTCGCATCTTCTTTGAGTGCCTTCCTCGTGCTCTCGCCAGCAAAAAATCTATTGAAATCGGCAAGCATACACCTGCATTTGACTTGTTGTCTTGCAGACTCATGTACAAGCAATTTCATTTTTCTTTAAAAAAAGTGCGGATAAAAAATCCACACTTTTTTTCACTATTAAAGATTGCGTAATGCTTGCATAATTTCTGTTTTTGAAAGAGTTTTTTCGTCAATCTCTTTAATTACTCGTGCTGGAACACCTGCAACCAACGTGTTTGCCGGAACATCCTCAATAACAATTGCTCCCGCTGCAACACGAGCACCTTTTCCAACTGTCACACCTTCAAGGACTACAACATTGGCACCAATTAGAACATCATCTTCAATGACAACTGGCTTCGCAGAAGGTGGCTCAATCACCCCAGCTAACACCGAACCAGCACCAATATGGCAATTCTTTCCGACCGTGGCTCTCCCACCTAGAACTACGTTCATATCAATCATCGTACCTTCACCAATCACTGCACCAATATTAATGGATGCGCCCATCATGATCACAGCATTTTCACCAATTTCAACTTGATCACGAATAATAGCTCCTGGCTCAATTCTTGCTTTGATCCCCTTCATATCTAGTAACGGAATCGCCGAATTTCTACGGTCATTCTCGACCAAATAATCTTCAATTTTTGCCTGATTTGCTTCAATTGCTGGACCAATTTCGCTCCATTCCCCAAATATCGTTCCCGTATTGCCTGAAATGAACGTTTTTGAGGTAGGTCCAAAATCAATTCCAGATAAATCACCTTTTATGTAAACCTTTACAGGTGTTGACTTTTTACTATTCGCGATAAACGAAATAATTTCGTTTGCATCCATCATTTTGCTCATTTACTAATACCTCCACTCAATTCTATTATGTACATTATGAATTTTACTTTAGCAAATTAAAAAGAGCAAGACAAGCATTAACTATTCTCTCTTTTTCACTCTTTCTTCATCCTCCTTAACATGTTCCTTAATTAAATCAACAAATGCTTGGACTTGCTTTAATTTAAAAGCGGAATCATAGCCAATTAATGAAGTATCCCTTTTTAATGGCTCATCATTCTCATCAAGTAGGGGAATCTTAAAAATATCTTGTTCCCCACCATTAAGAGTGATTGCAGGCAATATCGCATAGCCAATCCCATTGAAAGCCATTTGCTTGCATGTTTCAATTTGATCAACAACAATGGTCCGTTTAGGCATCGTTTGAAATTGTCGATGCCACCAATCTTGTATTTCTTGATAATAATTGGAATCACTTTTAAATTGAATAAACGGCCGATCTGTTTTCAACACTTGTTCTGGAGAAGTGATTTCTTTATCAACTAAATAAAGATGATCTTCAAATAGGGGAATTTTTATCCCTTTCCAATCAGGAGTCCCACGGACAATTCCAATATGTACATGATCTTCGTACATCGAGCGAAGGATTTCACTACTCCAGCCTGTTACTAATGAGACTTTTGCGTGGGGATAGCGTTCAACGAACTTCTTCAATACTTTAGGAAGCCAGTTTTGACTGACTATATTGGCAACGGCTATTTTTAAAGTCCCATAAACCTCTGAATTCATGGCACTAATCGATTCTTTTACTTTCTCCTCTTTTTCCAAAACTTCATTAACAAATTTAATCACCATTTCCCCCGCTGGTGTTAACGTTAGTCCTTTTTGTGAGCGAATGAAAAGCTTCGTTCCCCATTCCGCCTCAATCGTTTGCAGCCTTTGACTAAGAGCAGGTTGAGAGACAAATAGGCGCTCCGATGCTTTTCGCATATTCATTTCTGCTGCTAAGACGGAGAGAAGATGAAATGCTGATAATGTTGACATGAACTCACCTCTTTCATTACTTGATCTTTAATTGGATGTTTCTCTCTCCTTCTTTGGTAAAAAAAGAATGAGCGCAAAACTAAGCAACGCAAAGATAAGTACTGTGATATAAACCGTATGGATGGAAAAGGTCAAGCCTTCCTGTAAAACGGATTTAACCCCTGGAGAGAGGGCGCTTCTTTGTTCTTCATTTAATAATATATTCGCGGCATCGAGAGAAAGCTCCTCTGAAACTGTATCACCTTGTTTTTTAATATACGAAAGCAACTGACTATTAAGAATTCCTCCTAAGAGAGCAGCTCCAATGGTATTTCCTAAATTACGCATAAACATATTTGCTGCTGTGGCAACACCGCGTTGCTCCCAGCCGACCGTACTTTGGATTGAAACAATAAAGGAAGTTGTCGTCATTCCCATGCCAACACCAACAAAGAATGATGCCAAAGCTGCCCAGACAGGACCCATCTCCGGAGATAAGAAAACAAACATGAGACCACCAATGACAAGGGAAGCTCCACCTATAATCGCAGTAATACGAAATCCAATTTTCAAAAGGAGATTCCCCGCCACCGTGGCCGCGATTGGCCATCCGATCGACATTGTTGTTAGCGTGAAGCCAGCCACGATCGGCGGTTGTTCCATCACACCTTGAACAAAAGCAGGCAAAAAGCTAGAAATGCCAATCAGCATAACCCCTGTTGTTAGCGAGGTCATATTGGCAATGAAAATCGAACGTTCTTTCCAAATGGAAAAGGGCATCATCGGTTCAGACGCACGTCGCTCTTGAAAGACAAAGAGTGGAAAAGCAATAAGCGTGACAGCGAGCAAACTTAACACTTGAGGTGAATTCCAAGCCCAATTTGTACCACCTTCAACTAAAAGAATCATTAATGCTGAGATGGCAACCGTTAATAAAAAAGCCCCTTGAAAATCAATTTGATGTTTTTTCTTTTCTACTTTTTCATGTAAGAATAAACTGATTCCGATAATGGCTAAAATTCCTAATGGAACATTAATCCAAAAAACATATTGCCAACTGACATATTGAACTAGAATTCCCCCGATCGCCGGACCTAAAATTGCCGAGATCCCCCATACGCTTGATAAATATCCTTGAATTTTTGCTCTTTCTTCCATTGTGTAAATGTCACCAACAATAGTACTGGCAATCGGCATAACAGCTCCTGCACCAAATCCTTGTATAAAACGAAAAACGATGAGCATTGTCATTGATTCAGCAAAACCACAAAGGATAGAACCGATTAAAAAAATAATGATGCCAATCGTTAAGATCGGTTTTCTTCCGTATAGATCTGATAGCTTTCCATAAATTAAAACTGTCACTGCATTCATTAATAGGTATGATGAAAAGACCCAGCTATATCGCGTAAAACCACCTAGATCACCAACGATTGCAGGCATAGCAGTGGCGACAATCGTCGCTTCAATAGCTGCCATAAACATCGCCAACATAACTGCAGCTAATACAAATGGTTTTTTTGTTTGTTGTTTGTGATTAATTGGACTATGTACTGCGTCCCCCATAACGACACCTCATATACAAAAATTGAGCCTCCTAATGTTAGGAGGCTGTAGACTATACGTATTCATTGCTTCACTTATCCACTCATCATTATGCTCCTTCATTGAAAAAACAAGGAAAAGAGCTTTAACATGTTAAAAGTTATGGTATTAAAGCGAAAAGACTCATTTACCTCGCTTACCCTTTACACTGTTCTGGGAGAAGTATGTTGATTTAATTGAATTAACACCGATCTTCTTGTTAAAATCCCCTCAAAAAATCCTTCTTCACTTTCCACACACAGAAAAGGATGATCAATCAACAACGTCAAACAGGATTTGATATCTGAATCAATTGAAATTCTTGGGATTTCCCGATTCATAACACCTTCTACACGTTGCTTCTCCAATAGTTCGAATTCAATTCTTTCAAGCCCAAGTATTGACTCCATAATTAAGGGGGTACTAATAAGACCCTGCAGTTTGTATTGCGGATCTAATACAGGTATAGCCGAATACCCACTTTTAGTAAGCACTAATAAAGCGTGTTCCAAGCTATTTTTCACCTGTACATGGGCAACCCGTTCAGAAGGAATCATCAAATCTTTAATATTAATCTCCAAAAACTCTCCACTGTGAAGATCTATCATAGTCGAAAACTCCCCGTAAATGTTTTCATTCTATTTTATTCTATCACAGTTTCAGCAGTGATGCTTCATAGAACATCTTGGAACACAATAAAATGCAAAAAATTCAATCAACCTTTACTCGTATGAATATTTCGCACTTCATAATGACACTGCGGACACTTATAGATGACGTTTTGATTCGATTGCGCTGTTAAAACATGATCCATTTCTGCAATGTAAGAACATTTTGGGCATTTAACTGTTGGCAACAAACGTGATCGCTCCTCTTCAAGTTGATCATTTTCATCATTTTCAATGAGTCAATTTCAATTACTGTATCAGGTCAAAAATTTCAATTGTAATCATATCAATATTATCAAACTGATATCGCTTAGGTTTTTCTTTCTCATTATATACCTCGAGCTCAAACGTTTCTGTCTTTGGGTGATATGTAACCTGACACTTTCTTTCGCCATTTACTTCAAAGAAACGTTGCGCCGACTCTCCAGCGCCACCTTGTTCTTGAAGACTTTTTAAACGTGTGATGATACCTTGTAGCTGTGACATGTTTCCTCTCCTTTCACAAAAACCATGTATGATGTGCATTACGCTTTATCCTTAGGTTTCTCTTTTGGCATGTTTCTATCCATAAGTAATAATTTCAGAAAATTCAAGTTATTATCTTTACATGCCAATATTAACAGCATAAAATAAGACATAGGTTTGTACAAGAAAAAGGTATGAAATGGAGGAATTTTTTTGAGCACTGTTAAAAAGCTTTTTGAGAACCTATACTTAATTGACGGGCTTGATCTAAATATAAAAGAGAGGACAGGCTCCTATGTTTTGCATGAACAAGAATTAACAATTATTGAAACAAGTGCCAGTCCTTCTGTTCCACATATTATCAACGGTTTGAAAAGTCTAGGGCTTTCTCCAAAAGATCTTAAATACATCATTGTAACTCATATTCATCTTGATCACGCAGGTGGTGCGGGTCTCCTTTTACAGCAGTGTCCAGATGCGAAAGTAATTGTCCACCCTAAAGGTAAAAGACATTTAGCTGATCCTTCCCGTTTAATCGCTGGCGCAAAAGCAGTCTACCGTGAAAAGTTCGATACCTTATTTCATCCGATTATCCCAATTCCTGAAGAACAATTACTTTCGATGGACGATGGAGACAAATTACAAATTGGCGAGGATTGTACCTTAACGTTCTACCATACTCCAGGACACGCAAATCACCACTTTAGCATTTATCATCCAAAATTAAACGGAATGTTCACTGGAGATACAGCGGGAATTTATTATCAACTTAAAGATGAAGTGGAATTCTATCTTCCAACTACGACTCCTTCAAATTTTGACCCTGATAAAATGGAACATTCGATTGGATTATACAAATCAATGAACTTAGACTATATCTTTTTTGGCCATTATGGAATGTCAGATAACCCAAAGGAAGTTTATAAACAAGTGCTTAGTTGGATTAAACCGTTCGTTGATGTGGCCGCTGCGGCCTTTAAAAATGAGGACACTACTGAGGAGATGATAAATGTAACAAAAGCAGGACTCTTTCAATTAGTTTCCTCTCATTTAGATGCTTTAAAAATATCTAGAGAACATGAAATATACGATATTCTCGCACTTGATCTTGAGGTATGTGCAATGGGATTAATTGATTATCTCCACAAAAAGAACAGATGAAAGCATGGCTCCTATGTTCCATGCTTTTCTCAATTGATCGTAACCTTTTGCTTATTTAACAACACTCACTTGTCATTTTTTCCTGAAAATAATTCGCTGCTTCTTTCATTTTGGCACCATACCAGAACATTTCTCCATCAACAATTATTGGCACTACATCTGGTAAAAACTCTAAAAATTCTTGTTTATGTTTCTCCTTAAAATGAAACGGCTCTGTGGCTAGAAAAATGTAATCTAACTGACTTTCTTGGAACTCTTCTTTTGTAATGGAAGGATATCTTTGAGAAGAAATTGCAAATGGATTTTGAAATCCCATCTCTTCCAATATAGAGTTTATATATGTGTTGCTTCCGACAACCATATATGGATTTCTCCAAATAACATATGCCGCTTTTTTCCCAGTAATCTTCGGCAGTGTCATAAACTCTTTTTTAATGGAGTCTATAAGGCATTGCGCAGCATTTTCGTGATTTGTTAATACCCCCATATCTTTTATCATCTTGTATGATTCAGTAATCGAGCGCACCTCTGCAACAAATACGGGAAAGTTGTGCTCCAATAGCTCAACAATCTCCTTCGTGTTCTCTTCTTTTTCTGCAATGATTAGATCGGGATTTAAACTTTTTATACTCTCCATCTTAATATCTTTTGTACCTCCGACAATCATTGCTTGCTCTACTTTGCTTTTTGGAAAAATACAATAGCGGGTTCGCCCTACTATCTCACTATCTAATCCTAGAGCATAGAGAGTTTCCGTGATTGCAGGACAAAGCGACACAATTCTTTTAGGAGGATACTCAAATTCAAGCTTCCTTTGAAGATGATCTTCCACACTTCTTAGCATCATAACCCCCCTTTCCAATTCATAGACTCTTTTTACGTTGTTATTTTTTGACTTATTCCAGCAAAGCTGAAATAAGTCAAAATGTTTAGCAATGACAGCAGTTCATTTAAATCTATTATACAACTAATCCGCCATCCACACTTAAAATTGTACCGTTAACATAATTCGCTTGATCTGAGGCTAAAAACAAATAGGCATTAGCAATATCTTCTGGCTTGCCAAGCTTTTTTAACGGTGTTTTGTCCTCCATCATTTTTAATATTTTCTCAGGCACCTTTGCAGTCATGTCTGTGATGATAAACCCTGGAGCAACTGCATTAACTCGAATTCCTTTCGGTCCTAATTCTTTTGCCCAACTTTTCGTCAAGCCAATAACTCCAGCTTTTGTTGCTGCATAATTCGTTTGCCCAACATTTCCATATAGACCAACTACAGATGAAGCATTGAGAATAACCCCTGAGCCTTGTTCTAACATAATAGGCAAAACCGCTTTCGAACATTTATATACGCCAGTCAAATTAACCTCCAATACCTTATCCCAAGAAGAATCGTCCATTTTCGCAAGCAAGCCGTCAATTGTAATGCCAGCATTATTAATTAATATATCGACTTTTCCAAATCTCGTAACTGCTGCATTGACCATGTTTGCAACCTGATCACGTTCTGAAACATTGGCTTGAAAAAAAAGGACATCGTCACTAATTGCAGAAAGCTCAGTAACCGCTTTTGCTCCTGCCTCCTTATTAACATCCGTAATGACAACCTTTGCCCCTTCTCTTAAAAAAAGATTTGCTGTTTCCTTTCCGATTCCATTTGCACCACCTGTAATCACTGCTACTTTATCTTTCAGTTTCATTGTTTTTCCTCCAAACGATCATTCATTTCGTTCTCCCTGTTTAAATGCAAAAGCTTTGTTATACGGAAATGTGGGAAATACAATTTTGGGATTGATTATGCATGAAAACTTTGTTTCTCACTCTTATTACGACAACTGAGAGATTTAGGAGATAATGAGCCGAAAATCAACACCGACACATACAATACCAAATAAAACAGAAACATTAATAAACTAAAGCTTTTGATTCATTAGGTAATTACACATAAATGTACACCTTGCCCAATTAACTTTTAAAATCTCTTTTATCGATAACCCTTTTAGCTTTAAACTGTGTTCTTTCTAAACTACCTACTGGTAAAAGGATAATTTTAAAAGAAACTCCCGTCTCTCTTTTTAATTCCTTTCCTAAAAAGGCACTCAATTCTTGATCATCTCGAGTACCCATTGTTTCACATTGAATTGTAACTTCGTCCATAATATTGTCACGGGTTACAATCATTACAAACTCTTCACTTAACCCGTCTACTCTTCTGACCACATTTTCAATCAAACTAGCATACACATTTACACCTCGAACCGTAACCATATCATCAATACGACCGTAAATTCCCTTTGGTAACCGAGGGTAGCTACGTCCACATGGACAAGGTTCATCGGTCCAGGTCGTTAAATCCCCAGACCAATAGCGAATCACCGGCTGTGAAGTTCTTTCAAGCGGTGTATAAACCGGTACTCCTTCTCCACCATAAGGAACCAATTGTTTTGAATACTGATCGATCACCTCTGTGTAAACCACATCCTGCCACAAATGAACCCCGGTTCTATGTTCACATTCTGTATTGCTCATCCACGGAGTTACCTCCGCCATCGTTCCTGAATCAATACAGATTCCACCAAAAGTCTCCTCAATTTTTTTCTTTGTAGCAGGAACTCCTGCACCCGGCTCTCCTGAGAAAAATAAAATTCTAAATCCAAACGCTTTCGGATCTACTCCTAATTCTTTCGCCTTTTCTGCTAAATAAAGCGCATATGAAGGTGTTCCGTAAAAAACGGTTGGTTGAAGCTCCTTCAGCCATGACACAGCTTTCTCAGTTTGCCCAGCCTGACCAGCTCCGAATGGGAACGTCTTCGCGCCCAGTCTTTCAGCTCCAATTAAAGCCCCCCAGCTTCCTATATATAAACTCAAGGGGGAAGCAATAAATACTAAATCATTTGGTCGCATCCCAAAGCTCCACATAATGCGGGCATGTTGATGAGCAATGCGCTCCCAGTCATCCTTTCCAAAGGAAAAAACGGTTGGTTTCCCAGTGGTTCCTGAAGTTCCTTGGATGCGATGGACATCTGAATAGGGGATACATACATTCGAACCAAATGGTGGATATTGCATTAGATCTTCCCTTAATTCTTGTTTTGTTGTAAAAGGAACTTGGGCGAAATCCTTTAACGTCTTTATATCATTAGGATGGAGATCAGCTTTTTTCCATTTTCTTTGATAAAACCCTGAATTTACATAAGCATATTCCATCACATTTTTAAGCTTGAAAAAAATAAGATCCTCCAATTCCTCACGAGAAGCTGTCTCAATTTCTTTATACCAATATTTCTCATTAGCATCAGGAATATAATTCAAATCGTATTTTGGCGGCCATTGCTTTAAAAGCTCTGTCTTTAACATGTCTGTCTCCTTTCTTTCTAACTCATTTAGCATATATGCTCCTTTAGTATAAAACTGCGGAATAGGCATACCATCATTTGCCTATTCCTTATCACCATTATCCTATTGTTTTTCCTACATGCTCACGAATAAAGGTAGCGATTGATTCCACTTTCGTCTCCGGCCCAAATACTTCGGCAATGCCCGCCTCTTTTAATAACGGAATATCATCCTCAGGAATTACACCACCCATAATCACTAGTGCATCCACTCCTTTTTCTCTCGCTAACTTGACCACTTTAGGACCTAATGTAAGATGATTGCCTCCAAGGGTGCTTAAGCCAATGACATCAGCCCCCTCTTGAATAGCCGCCTCTACAATTTGTTCTGGAAACTGATTACCTAAATAAACAACTTCCATCCCTTCATCCCTTAACATCCTTGATACGACCAATGCACCGCGCCAATGAATATCCAAGCCTAACTTTGCCATCACCACTTTAATTTGCATCCTTAATTCCTCCATTTTTAAAAGTTTTTATGCTAATGGAAATTGCCATAATCCAAATTCTTCTCTAAACACCTCTTCAATTTCACCTAATGTTGCATACTCCAACACAGCATCCTTTATATAAGGCATTAAATTAACGTCTTTATGACACATTTCTCTAATCACATTTAGTTTCTCTTCTACTTTTTTCGCATCTCTTTTCTGACGAAGGCGCTTCAACTTTTCTTTTTGCTTTGCTTCAGCAGTTTCTGGATATCTAAAGACCTCTACCTTTTGTCCAGCGTGCTCTTCACTCGGGAAATAATTTAAACCAACAATTTTTCTTGTCCCATTTTCAATATCCTTCTGTGTTTGATAGGCAAAATCTGCAATTTCACGATGGAGCCAACCAGAATCAACACAAGCAACTAAGCCACCTCTCGACTCTATTTCAGAAATGTAATCACGAATCCTTTGAGCCATTTCCTTCGTTAAATATTCAACAAAATATGAACCAGCTAACGGGTCAACTGTGTTTACTACATTCGTTTCAGTTTGAATGATTTGCTGTGTTCTTATCGAGATTAAAGCAGATTCTTCCGTTGGTGCAGAGTAAGCCTCATCGTACGAATCAACATGTAAGGATTGCGCTCCACCAAGTACTGCCGCTAAACCTTGAATCGCAGAACGGGCAATATTATTAAGGGGCTCAACTTTAGTTAAAGTGATACCAGCAGTTTGCACATGAAATCTCATTAACTGAGATTTCATTTCTTCAGCTTTAAAACGCTCCTTCATAATTTCTTGGTAAACAACCCTCGATGCGCGACATTTTGCAATTTCTTCAAAGAAGTCATTATATAGATTCCAGAAGAATGAAAGCCGCTTAGCAAAATCATCAATTTTATTTCCCCTTCTGATCAATTCCTCCGATGTAGCAATCGCGTTTGCTAAAGCACACGCTACTTCTGCAACAGCATCCGTCCCTGCTTCACGGAGGTTATAGCCGTTATAACTAACTGGATTCCATCTTGGTAAATTCTTACTAGCAAATTCAATCGCATCGCATTGCAAACGGAAAGATGCTTTAGGAGGTAATACTTCTAATGAGCTTCCTATCGCTGTTTCCATTAAAAAGTCATTTTGGTTCGTACCTGACAATTTTTCGAAAGGAATTCCTTTCTTCTCTGCCATTGCTGCAAACATAGCCATAATAACAACCGTTGTACTTGGCAAATGCGTAACAATATTACTCGAAATCTCATCAATGGGAATCCCATCGTATAGTGCTTCGATATCTTCTAATGAATCAATCGCAACCCCTGCCGCTCCTACGTGACCTTCTGCTTCTGGATCATCTGAATCATAACCACGAATTGTTGGTAAATCTAAAACAACACTTGTTCCCGTTGCACCATTTTTTAATAGAAACTTAAAGCGATCATTCGTATCTTCTGGAGTTCCATAACCTGCAATTTGGCGAACAGTAAATAATCGTCCACGATACATATTAGGATATACACCGCGGACATATGGTGCTTCCCCAGATAACCCGATATCCTTCATATAATTAAGCTCTTTTATATCATCTGGAGTATAGAGCAAATTTACGGGAATGCCTGAGTCAGAAAAATATTCCCCATCACCTGTCTTTCCTTTTACCGTTTCCTTCTTCCATCTCTCCTTTTGAGCCTCAATTTCTCTTACAACCTCTTGATTAAAAAGTTTTGCTCCCTGATTTACATTTGTTTTGGTCATCGTTACATACCTCCGTGTTTTTTGATTAATTGCTCAACAATATGGTCAGATAGAGTGTAAGGATCTAGCTTTCCTTCTTTAACTTGTTGTATTTTTATTTGTATACCTTGTTTTCTACGAATATAGCTGTCTACTTCATTGTTAAGTGATTGAATCATTAAATGATTTAGCCTAGTGAGATTTCGAGTTTTTCGCTTTTCATCCCAACGATTTGAATGAAGCAAGAACTCCTTATGTCTCTGAATTTGGTCGATTAATTCAATCATTCCTTCATTGTTTGTAGCAATTGTTTTCAATACTGGCTGTTCCCAATTTTCCTGTAATTTTTCTCTCACCATCATCTTTAAATCTCTTACACTTTCATCAGCACCAGGCCGATCTGCTTGATTGACTACATATATATCTGCAATTTCCATAATTCCCGCTTTCAGGGTTTGTAATGAATCTCCTAATCCTGGAACATTTACTAAAACGACCGTGTCTGCAATTTCAAGAACATCAAATTCTATCTGGCCAACCCCAACAGTTTCAATGATAATAAGCTCTTTCCCATAAGCATCTAATACTTGAACAATATCTGCTGTTGTCGGAGCTAATCCTCCCAAATTCCCTCTAGTTGCCAAACTTTTAATAAAAACATTAGATAAGCCTGATAATTCTTGCATCCTTGTACGATCACCTAAAAGAGCACCTTTCGTAAAAGGACTTGTTGGATCCACAGCTACAATCCCTATCTCAATACCTGACTTTGCTAATGTTTTACAAAGTTTATTGACTAAAGTACTCTTCCCTGATCCCGGTGGTCCCGTAATTCCAACAATATGAGCAGTTCCTTTTCTTGCAGAGCTTTCCCTTAAAATTTCAATACTGTTAGCAGTCTGATTTTCAACTTCTTTCAGTAATTTCCCTAAAATGACATCACTTTTCTTTTCAAAATATGACGATGCCTCATTCAACTGAATAGCCCCCCTTACCTCATAAGTCAGATTCTAATCCGTGAAACTCTTGACGGGATTTCTCTAAATGAGAAGAAATCAGTTGCTCTGCCTCTTCTGAATTTTTTGATTTTATTGCATAGAAGATTCCCCAATGCTCCTTTTGAAATCTTTTTAATATTTCTGGCGAGGTCGAATATCGTCTTCTCGTTGTTCTAATCTGCTCTCCTAGTAAGTCTGAAATAACTTCAGTTAACAAAAGTAACATTTTATTGTTCGAGGCGAGGACAATGGAACGGTGGAATAAATAATCAAGCTGCGAATTCTCTTCTTCATGATCTGAAATATAGTTTTTATCTAACTCTTCCAAAATGGCCTGAATGTTATTTAAATCCTCATCACTTCTTCTTATAGCAGCGAGTCTAACAGCGGCCATTTCAAGAATCACCCTTGCTTCAAAAAGTTCAAATGTATCCAATCCTCTTGAGATAGCTACGAGAGACATAATATTTTTCAGATTTTCCGGATCTGCCTTTTTCACAACGGTTCCTTCTCCTGACTTACTTTCGACAATCCCAATCATACTTAAAACCTTTAAAGCCTCTCTTAAGGAGGAGCGACTTATTCCCATAGAATCGGACAGCTCAATTTCGTTCGGAAGCTTTTGACCAACCTTTAATTTTTTTGTAATGAGCAAGGTTTTAATTTGCTCAAGTACTTCCTCAAACTTTTTCTTTTTCTTAATTGTTTTGAACATTAAACCACCTTCGTTCTTCATATTGTTTTAAGGTCAGATTGTCTGACTTATAAAAATCTCGGGAAAACATTTTCCCGTTAAAAAATTGGCTCCAATACTTTTTATCTATCTCAGCAAAAATCAGAAAAGCCTTCAATTAAGCAACAAATTAGGCAGAAATAAAGTGATTTCTGGAACATAAGTAACCAATACTAAAACAACAATGGAAACAAATAAATAGGGTAACAAAGGCTTCGTTGCCTTCATAACAGAGACGTTCGCAATCTTTGACGCCATTAAGAGATTTAATGCCATCGGTGGAGTGATCAATCCAATGCATAAATTTGTTGTTTGAATGATGCCAAAGTGGACTAAATCGATTCCTATCATTTGCACCAATGGTAAAAAAATCGGTGTTGTAATAATAATCGCTGTAATCGTTTCCATAAACGTGCCTAATATGAGATAAATAATATTTAGAAGCAGTAATATCACCATCATGTTATTTGTCCAAGCTAGAATCGTTTCCGCTAAAAATGATGGGAGTCGTTCCACTGTAATAATGTACCCGAACACTCCCGCTAAGCTAACCATGATTAAGATCACAGCACTCGTAACTGCAGAACGTCCTGCTATTTGTAATAATTTTTTCCCAGTAATACTTTTATAGTAAAAGAATGCTGCTAAAATCCCATATACTACGGCAATTGCACCAGATTCTGTCGGTGTAAAGATACCTGAGTATATCCCGCCTAATATAACCAACGGCATTAAAATGGCTGGGATCGCTGGAAAAATCAATGAAGTGTTTTTCCTTTTTTTCTGCTTTGATTGTTCATTCTCTATTTCATCGTTAGCTAGCTCATCAATATTATCAGTAAGCTTATATTTTTTTATAGAAAAGTGATTAACTAACATAAAACCTAATGCCATTAACAAGCCTGGGACAATTCCTCCTAAAAATAATCGGGAGACTGAAACTTCGGCATTTAACCCATAGACAATTAACGGGACACTTGGTGGAATTAATATTCCTAAAAATCCAGAAGCAGCTGCAATCGCAACGGCAAAGTTACGATCGTAACCTTTTTTCACCATTTCAGGAATCATCACCCCACCGATTGCGGCAACTGTTGCAGCAGAAGAACCTGATATGGCGCCAAAAAATGTACTCGCAATCACCGTAAGATGGCTGAGTGCTCCTTTAATTTTTCTTGTAAAAATAGACAAAAAGTTTATTAAATGATTTGAAATCTTCGCTTCCTTCATGATGTCACCGGCAAATATGAAGAATGGAATCGCCATTAAAGCAAAGGAATCAATTGCCCCAAAACTTCTTGTAATAAGCACGCTGCTATTTTCCGCTAACACAACAAATATATAAATTAACGAGGAGAATCCGAAACTATATGCAACAGGAACTCCTATTATAACGAGAGTAAAAAAGAATAGAAGTATGAGAAGTGCGCTCACAATGTTCCCCCCTCCTTAACAGCTTCTTTTGATTTGAAAATCATATAAAAAAGGTAGATCCCATTTATAATCATTAATAGGCTGCCAAGAAATAGAGCTGACATTGGCCACGCCATTGAAATTTGCAAGGCTGGGGTTATTTGCCCCGATGCAATTAATTGAATGACCACTTGAAATGAGACATATCCAAACACAACCCCAAAAACAACGATGACAAACTGACGCAATAAATCTACATAGCGGAACGAAGATTTCTTTAGAAGTTGATCGAAAATTTCTACATTCAAATGGGCTTTCTGCTTGACAGCAACGGCGGAACCCACATATACCGTAAACACCATTAAATAACGGATAACCTCTTCAAGCCAAGGAAAGGACATTTCCAATACATACCGTGTAACTACTTGCGATAAAGCAATTACCGTCATCACTAATAAAAATGCGCCACAGAGTCCCTCTAAAAATGAATTTAGTTTTTTCATCGCAATGCACCTAATCTCTATACTGGAGCATTTCATTAATTAAATCTTGACCTAATTCTGGAGCAAGTGCATCGTACGTTTCTTCAGCGCTCTCCTGAAAACTCTTAATTGCTTCATCACTTAATTCAGTTACTTCAACTCCCGCCGCCTTCATTTCTTCACCAAGTTGTTTTGCTGTATCACGGCTATACTGCCTTTGTTCAGATGCTAATCTTTCGGCTGTCTCTTCTAAGATCGTTTTTAAATCATCAGGAATTTTATTCCATATACTTTCACTGATCATGACGGCTAATGGTGCATAAATATGATTGGTGAAGGTAAAGTACGGTTGGACTTCATAAAATTTTGAGCCAAAAGTTAAAAGAGTTCCATTGTCCTGTGCATCGATGGTTCTTTGTTGCAATGCGGTATACACTTCACTGAATGCCATCGGAGTCGGAATCGCCCCTACCCTTTCAAACCAATGTAAAGATGGTTTGTTCTCCACTACTCTTATTTTGACTCCCTTTAAGTCTTCAACACTTTCAATCGGACCTTTAGAATTTGACATTGCACGCCAATCATTTTCCCAAAATGATAAGGCAATCATTTGCTTCTGTGATACAGCATCCTTCATCTTATCTCCAATTGAACCATCGAGAATCTCATCAACTTTTGCATTGTCAGTAGGAAAAATATAAGGTAAATCCCATATTTGCAATTCGGGCACAAAGTTCCCCATTGCAATGGTACTGATTAAGCCCATTTCAAGCGTTCCTTGTTGTAGTGCTTCTGTCATTTCTCGATCGGCCCCTAGCTGGCTAGCCGGATAAGTCTCAATCTTAATTCTTCCATCTGATTCTCTCTCTACTTCCTCAGCAAAGGTTCGTGCATATTTTTCCCACGGATGCTCAGCATCGGCCGGACCAACATGACCAAGTTTAAACGTGAATTGTTCATCATTTTCTCCTGCTGTACTTCCACTAGAAGAGCTACAAGCGGTTAGAAAAATACCGAGAACTAGAATTAACAGCCATAATGTTTTGTTCATAATCAATCTCCTCTTTTTGATTATTTTTTTCTATCTATTACTGGCTACTGTTTGCGGCATTACAGATAGCTTTGTTAAACAATATTGATGTTCAAATGACTTTTAGTTCATCTCGTCCTCTAATTCTATGAAGTGATGTAAGAAAACACAATTTCTCTCCATCATTCCATGGAATCAAAGAATTAAATGGTCAAAAATCAAGTACCGACATATAATCATGACTTACAAATATGTCTCTAACAAGTACAGCAATGCTGTAATCGAAATAACACTTGCAATCGTGTTGATAAACGTTGCATTAGCAACTAACGATGACTGGGCTTTATATTCTTCAGCAATCATTGTCATCAAAACAGCAGTCGGCATTGCATTCTGCAAAATGAGTACTTTTGCTGTTAACGGTTCAACTGTGAACAAAGCTAAAATTCCAAGTGTAATGACTGGGCCCCCGATTAAACGAATCCCTGTTATGAAAGCAATATTTATCGAGTAACGTCCTTTCATACTCATTGATTCACTTTGTATATTTGTTCTTGAAAGTTGGATCCCAAGTATTAGCAATACAACCGGAACCATTGCGTCTCCCATCAGTTTAATAGGATCATAAATAAAATCCGGCACTGGAATTTGTAATGTAAGAACAAGAACTGCTAATAATGTCGCATAAGTGGTGGGAAGCTTGAGAATATTTCTGATCCCCTTCGCCCAACTCTCCCCTTCTAATGAGGCAAAATACACTCCCAATGAGTACATTAAGACAAAATTAACCACAACAATAATAACCCCAATTGAAAAAGCCTCTTCCCCATAAGCAAACAACAAAATGGGTAAACCAAAATTTCCGGTATTAGGAAACACGGTTGAAAGTAGGGCGGGATTTATTATTTCTTTATTATCGGTAATCTTCATAACGAATACTGTTACAGCCGCAATCATAATAGTAAAAACGAGAATTACTACGACCACTTGAAAAATACTCGAAGGTGAAAGATTACTTCTAATAAGAAAGCTAAAGATTAATGCCGGACTTAAAACGATCATGGAAAACTTTGAAATAGGGGAATAATCTACTTTCACATACTTTCCAAATAAATAACCTGCTCCCAAAATTATTAAAACCGGCACAATTACATTTATGACCAAAGAAACACCTTCTAAATTAAAATTCCTTTTATAAAATAGCCAAAATAACCTTCCTCCCTCTATCATTCGCTTTTACTTTTTGAGAAAGAGCAAGCTTAATGAATCTTGGAACGATAAAATCGGGCAGATTTTCTGTAAAAAATGCTTTCTCTTCATGCGATACTTTTTTCATTAGAGCAAAGAATAATAAGCATTTACTTTATCCTCATGACAGCAGGCTTGTTTTGCTATAAACGGCTGAATCTCCTTTAAAACAACATTTAAAGCGTTTTCAATAAATCTTTAATCAATCTCTATAAAAAAGTTCATGTTTAAGTGAGCCTAACAATTGATGACCCGATTTTGTTAATACAATATCATCTTCTACCATGACAGCACCTAAACCAGGAACCATAAACTTTGGTTCAAGTGTAATTACAGCTCCTTGGGGGAGTGGCTCCTGAAATCCTAGACCTAAGACAGGATCTTCATCAAGTTCTAAACCAATTGCATGACCAATATAGCTCCCCCGACTATTGCCAACCCCCATAAAATTGTTTAAATACCCTTTCTTTTCTGCGATTTTTTCCGCATAAAGAAACAACTCTTCCCCCGTAACTCCAGGTTTAACTTTTTCAATCACCAATAAATGTAATTCAACTAAATGATTCCATAGATCCTGCTGGTTCACTGTCGGCTTTCCAATACAATATGTTCGTGCCATATCGGCATGGTATCCTTTTTTACAAATGCCATAATCAACAACTATGAGCTCTCCCTTTTGAATTTTTCGAGAAGAGGCTCCCCATGGTAATGTTTCATCAAGACCTACGCCAGTAACCGTCATCGCATGACCGGATACTATCCAGCCATTGGGCCCTGAAGTAACAATTCCTCCCCCCGGTAAAACCGCATCCCATCTACGAAACCAAACTAGTCCATCTCCTCCGTTATTTCTTGCTGCAAACTCCATACTTGCAGATAACTCATATTCATGGATTCCTTCTCTCAATGCGTGTAAGATAGCAAGGTGCCCCTTTTCCCATAATTCAATTGATTGCTTGATTGCTTCTAACTCAATATCGTCTTTTACTAGCCGTTGCTTTTTAATCTCCTTCGAAATATTAACAAATTCAAATTGACTAAGGTTGTTCCTGATGCTAAAGCCAATATTTGTTGGCAATACATCCTCTTGAATCCCGACGACACTTCCTCTTTTCGGTAAGCTCCCTAACTCCGTTAGAGCTTTAAGCATATCTTTAAAGCTTCCTGCAGGAATCGAATCCTTTATCCAACTTGCTTCCTGTGCCAACTCATGAGCTCTTCTTGTAAATAAAACGGGTTTTCCGTCTGCAGGGATCCATAAATTTGCTGGTTGAGCAGTTCCCGCATAATAATAAAGATCACGAGAATACATTATGAGCGCTGCTTCGATTTCTCTCTCACTTAGCATTTTCTGGAGTTTTTGTATCCTTTGTTGAAATAACCGGCTTTCCATATTTCTCAACTCCTTTGAAAATGTGAATGTTTGTTCAAATGCCTCACTTAATCGAATTCATTAAAAACTCACTGGTTCTGTCTTCGAGCATGCCTTTGCAAACAAATTGTTTAGAGTCTTCTTTTCCATAGATACCAATGTTTTACATAGGATAAATTATTAATAGCACTGTTTTCACAAGAAAGTCTATTAGTCAGACAAATAAACTAAATTTGTGATTAAAAATGGTGAAAAATTCGCCATAGTCATTTTTGAAGACTTTTTTCCACCTGTAATAAGTTCAAAAATATTGATCTAAAATTGAAAAAGTGTAGCTTTCGATCATTTCGATTAGCGAGAGAAAGTTTGTTTGTCAGACAATATGATCTTTATTTAGCGATCTCAAGTAAAATTTGCTCGTATGCATTTTTTTCAAACCTCTGAATTTTTTTGAATGCGCTTACAATATGTTTATGAACCATTGAGTTCGCACACTCTAATTTCCTTGCTATTTCTGTTTTACTAAACCCTAGAAAAAAATACATCACTATCGCATCCTTTTGCTTCTGATTCAATAGTGCCATATAGCTTTCGACTAATAACTTATTAATAACACGCTCTTCAATATTTGAATATGAATCAGAAACACATTGAATATTCATAAATTTCATTTCATAAGAACCACTTTCAAGAAATATACTTACCATTTGCTGCATTCCGTACACTAAATCAAACGCATCATCACGAGAAATTCGAAATTCCTTCATCGTGTCTTCAATGCTTGGTTCTTTTGAATACCGCTCTCGGTATTTATCGTAAAACCTCAAATATTTAGGATATAGCGCTCTAATTCTTTGGCTAATGATCATCGAATTAGAGTTATTCGATCGTGAAAACTCCCTAATTTCCCCTTGGATACTTAAAAATAAAAAGCGAACATATTCATTCTCTGATTTCTCAAAATCCAATTTTTTTATGCCTTTATACAGGCCAATCAGGCAAGCTTGATATAGGTCTTCCCACTCCACTTTGTGTTGTTGCATAAAGCGAGCAGGATTTTTCGTATATGCCTTTATGACATATTTGATAAATCTATCCACCTCTTCATGCTCCATTAATTGATTCATATATTTTTCATCACAGCTTGCTTGTAAAAGAATGGATTTATTTCTTAAGATCAATTTATCCCCCTCTTTCTTTTCCCTTTGCTTAATAATATATTTTCAGTTATCCAAAAAGTCAATATATTTTAAATATTATTTCTTATTAGTTTTTTAAACATATAGTATATTTTTGTATTTGAATTTAAAATAAAAAAGTTATATGAATAGCATATATTCCTTCCCATTACTCACCTTTTCACACACTCGATACTATTTACTACCAGAACAGGAGGTGGCACGTTATAATTAATTCATCAACAAATAAGCGGAGGAAGATATATTGACAAAGATTACAATTTATACACAGCCAGATTGTCCACCATGTGAAATAGCGAAACTTTTTTTACAAGAATACGGCTTTACGTTCGAACTTAAAGATATAAAAAAGGACAGTAAGGCTCGCAATGACTTAATCAACAAGTATCAGTCATACTCAACCCCTACCTTTATCATCAATAATGACACTGTCATTACAGGTTTTGAAATTGACAAGCTTAAAGAAGCATTGGCGATCGAATCATAAATAATATTTCATCAAGCATAACCTCTACTTAAAAACAAAACCGCCAAGAACAAAGCGATTTTCAATCATCACAATAAAAAAACGATAGACAAACTCGGTTGTTAGCGAGTTTGTCTATCGTTAGCACGTATTTACCAATAAACTGCTGTAAAAATGATTAACAATAGAACTAAAACTGCAAAAGCAAAATAAGTAATAAAGACCGGATTACGTTGATAGATTCCTTCTTGAACTTTGCCAGGGATGGATGTATCCAACTCCCCCTTTAGTCTTTTTTGAGTTTTTGTAACGGCCAATGTGTACCCTAAAGCAAAAAGAACAATTGCAACTGCAATAATCGTCAAAACAAGCATATAAGTTGTCAATATTCTCACCCTTAAAGAATGTATTACTCTTACATTCCCTCTAAAGGCACGGGATTATTCGATTTCTCTTTTCCAAATTACAGCAATTCAAGATGCTCTAAAATGAAATCATACGATATATCTATAAATAAAAACTGCTTATCTTTCAATGGATAAGAAAATGTTCGCACATTTTCCCCTGTTTCAATGTCACTGTATAAATCCGAAAGAATTCCCTTCTTTTCTTTTCTCATTTTCAAAATATTCTCAAGAAAGTACGGCCGCCAACTCCAATTTTTGTAGGCATATTCATGTTGTACAAGCCATTCATTTTGAGTTTTGAAAAGATTAGGAGAGAGCTGAAAGCCGTTTTCATCGCAAATATACATCCTAAAGGCGAAATTTTCCATTTCCTTTCCTAAGACCAACAATAATTCCTCATATTTTTCTATTTTACGATACTTTTGCAATAACTCAGAAACAACGTTCTGGAACTTCTCCGTTTGTTCAAAAAGGGCAGCAAGTTTTTTCTTTTCACTATCAATAAATTGCTGACATTCATTTTTTAATTGTTCCTTCAATATATCCCGATCAACGAAATGAGGATGCGGTTTTTGCAAATAATACCCCTGATAATATCTTCCTCCATTTTTCCACGCATATTGAAGCTGATAGACCATCTCAATATTCTCGAATAAAAGGGTTGCCCCAATCTTTCTTGCTAATAGCGAGTAAGAATAAATAATATCTTGAAAGCTTGAGGCCAGTCTTGTTGATCTTAAAGCCTGCAAATCAACTTTTAGAATAGTAGGTGAAATCAGACCAATGAGGTCAATTTGATGACTATTATCTCCGAGTTTATCAAAGGCGATTTTAATCCCATACGTTTTGTAATAGTTAATTAAATGGCCCATTCTTTCAGCATCCTCTAATTGATTATTGAAAGAAATTTCAATGACAATCCTTTCGACTTTGATTCCTTTTTCACTAAATTCAAGAAGGAGATTAAGTAACTCTTCATTTTCATCATATAATAATAAATCTGCATCCCGATTAATAAAAAGAAGAACATCGTCATCAAGTGCCATTGCCTGTTGTAATGCTTTTCTTAAAACTGTATTGTCAAGCTCTAAGCGATATTCCTCAGGAATGCTATCATCAAGGAAATATGGACCAAGGCTAAGATGATCATCGTCAGTTTTAAATCTGCCTAATACCTCATACCCAATTACACGATGTTCATCGGCACTGAATATCGGTTGGAAGAATGGAATGACATTTTCTAGATTCGTTAAAATATCCAATGCATCCATTTACATCCCTCCTATCAAAATAAACTAGCCTTAAAAAAATTATATCATGTAATAAAGTTGATTTCACAATGGACAAAAGCAATGTAAAAAAACAGCACCGTTCTCACTGCTTTAGTACAAATTTAAAAATATTCATCTCCCCATTTAACTTTCCCCGTCGTCTTAAACTTCCACATTATTTATGCGATTCATTTAATTTCAAAATGAACAATTCCTTCCAAAGATAAACATCCTTCTTTTTCTTCTTATTTTTTGATAGTATTAACTATACAAGCTCATGCTTATTGCGTTCTTGAGTATTACCTATGACGATTCAATCATATGATCTAGGACAGTCCTATCATTCAAAAAATATACAATAAATGGTTTTTATTTCATGATAGAGAGAGCGGAATTTTTAAAGTTAGGTTGGTACAGAAAATGCCCAAAAAAGTTTCAAGAAGGTCTTTTTTAAAAAGATTTTTCGGTACATTATTAACGACAGTTGGATTGTCAGTTGGTGGATATACTTATGCTGGAAGGATAGAGCCGAAACTGCTAAAGATCAATAAATACCAGATTTCGCATCTTGATATTCCTGTTGATTTTGAAAATATAAAAATTATCCAATTCAGCGATACCCATTTAGGGTTTCAATATACATTAGAGCAGTTACAAGAATTAGTTGAAGAAATTAATAATCATAAGCCAGATATTCTCTTTTTTACAGGGGATTTATTAGACGAACCGAATAAATATGGAGAATTTGAACGTGTGATCTCGATTTTAAAAAAACTTGAGGCTCCATTCGGGAAGTACGCTGTATATGGAAATCATGACCACGGTGGATACGGGACAGACATTTTTAAAAGAATTATGGAAGAGTCTGGTTTTACTTTACTTCTAAATGATTCCATTAAAATTGAGAAAAATGCTCAAAGCTCCATCTATCTTCTTGGCATTGATGATGCCATGCTTGGCCGACCTGATATTAGTGCAGCACTTGCCAACGTACCTGATGAAGCGTACAAGATTTTATTATCCCACGCTCCAGATCTTGCGGATAACGCTGCAAACTTTAATATTCAATTGCAACTAAGCGGTCATAGTCATGGGGGACAAATTCAAATTCCGTTGCTGGGAGCATTAGTCAAACCGCCATATGGTGAAAAATACTATGAGGGATTTTACACAGTAGGAGAAGAAAAACCTTTAACATTATATGTAAACAGAGGATTAGGTACAACAAGACTACCCTTTCGATTCCTATCCGTACCCGAATTAACGATTTTCACTCTTTCCCGCAAGTAATGCTGTCGTTTTTACAAGTAGCGATGACTTTCTCCCTATTCAAAGAATAGGAGGTTTTTAGTCTCTACCTGCTGCATTATGCTCATGTTAACATCGAGCCAAAAGTATGAACAACATGTGCTAAAGATTCAGTCACAGCGCTTTTTTTGAAAAAATTCAGCTTTTCTACAAATGGGATCGAGAGTATTAATGTCTATTATTTTCACACGAAATTGCGGGTGAATTCATTAATTTCCACTCCAGTACGTACTTTCCACGGGGAGTTCGCCAAGCTTTCTCGTTTTCAATTTTCCAGAACCGTTATGTAGCTCTCAGGTATATGCTTAATGAATACTTTGTTTTATGCCGTTGTTGATTTTTGGCTCATCTCGTGTGAAACCAAGGTTTCACACGCCTTTCAGGTCCTCTGATTCCACGAAACAAAGGTGAATTCCGGGAAAATAGTAATTAATCCGGAATTTTTCTGTTTAATTCCGGAAAAAGCAGACGTATTTCCGGAAAAATTGCATTGATTCACCCTTCATTTCCGGAAAGTGTTAAAATGATTTTAGGCCCATTTCATGTGAAATGGGCCCAAAATCAACACCAAAATATAACAGAGCCTTCTTAAAAAATAACCATTTCCTCATTACCGTTGTTAAAGATTTTGAATTCAACATCTTTTGCACTGATCGGTCTGGAGAACAAGTATCCTTGACCTTTATGGCAATTCGCTCTCATCAGAAACTCAGCTTGTTCCTTATCTTCAATACCTTCAGCCACTACTTCTATACCAAGACTATTGGCTAGATGGATGATCGTTGTGGTAATTGCTGCATCCTTCTCATTATTAATAACATCTCGAACAAATGACTGATCAATTTTTAAAACATCAATAGGGAATTGCTTAATGTAATTTAATGATGAGTAACCGGTTCCGAAGTCGTCAATGGAGATGGTTACCCCCAGTTCTTTTAAACTATTAAGAATAGGTGAAGTTTCAGCTGTATCTTGCATCGCACCTTCCGTTATTTCAATTTCTAACAGTGACGGTTCGATCTTATATTTCCGGATCGATTCTTTAATCGTCTCGACAAGCTTTGGTTGTAAAAACTGTTTTGGCGATATATTGATGGCAATTTTTATTCCTTTTTTGCCCAATTCAGACCATTTCTTAATTTGCTTGCATGCAGTGTCGATCACCCAGTTACCGATCGGAATAATTAAACCTGTATCTTCAGCCAAAGGAATAAAATCTGCTGGTGAAATCAGCCCTAACTCCTTGCTATTCCAGCGTATTAATGCTTCAAAGCTCTTGACCTTCCCAGTAGCTAAATTCACCTGGGGCTGATAAAACAACATAAATTCATCTTTGGCAAGAGCTTTTCTTAAATGAGTTTCTAATGAAACAATATGGGCACCTACAGAATTCATTTCTGTTCGATAAAATTGGAAATGCGCTTTGCCCCTCTCTTTGACACGAAACAGCGCCTCGTCGGCATTTTTTATGATTGTCTCGGCATTCTTTCCATCATGCGGATATATGCTAATACCAATACTTGGTGAGATAAAATATTCTTGATAATGGAGATAAAAGGATTTAGTAAAAAGTGAAAGAATTTTTTGAGCTAACAATGTAATTTCTTTCCTTGAACCCTCAAAAAGGATGCTGAACTCATCTCCACCCTGTCGATAAACCTTAATATTGTCTTTGTTAAATACACTTAATCGCTCGGCAACCTGGATCAAAACTTGATCACCGGCTAGATGTCCTAGTGTATCATTCAAATATTTAAAGCGATCCAAATCGATTGAAAGGAGCGCAAACGTGCCTCTGTTTTTATTTGCCTTAATCAATTGCTCCAGATCATTTAACAAAGCTCGACGATTATAAAGACCTGTGAGGTGGTCATGGAAAGCCATATACTTAATTGTTTCAGCATTTTTCGCTTGTTCAGAAATATCTCTTGTGATGACATAAACCCCTTCAATTTTCGAATTGATGACAATCGGAATTGTCTTAATGTGAGTGGTTATGCTGTATCCTTTTGAATGAATTAAGCGACAATCAAGTGACTCCAAGGCAACGCCTGTTTCGACTGTTTGTTGAAATAACCCGATGAATTTTTGCACCTCTGCATCAGGAATTAAATCAAAAAAAGAACGTTGTGTCATCTGTTTTTCAGCATACCCTAACAATAGTTGCCCAGAAGGATTTACTTCTAAAATCTTGCCTTCTAATGATATGGTAAAAACACCATCTAATGTATGATCAACGATCGATCGGTATTTTTGCTCTGCATGAATTAGTCGATTTCGTTCTTCGACCAATTCTGTAATATCCCTTGTCACAGCAACAATATATTTTATTTTATTATGTTCATCTCTAACAGGGGTTAATAAGGATTCTGTATAGCCCATGCTTCCATTTGGAAACATGATTTGGTCCGAATAAGTAACCGAATCATTTAATAAGACAACACGATCGTAAGCCTTTTTGATTTCTAAGTAACGTTCATACGGCAGAACATCCTCCATCGATTTCCCAATCGCTTCTTCTGATATCCCCGCATAAATCAGCCCCATCTCATTAACAAATAAGTATTGAAATCGAGGACCTTCTTCTACCTTCATGACAAAAACCATATGCTTTACATAATTGAAAATTAAATTGTAAATGATCGATTCAACTGTACTATCATCTGATATTAGCTTCTCATTTCCCTTTGCATTGCTTCTCAGTGGCCCCACCATACCAACCTCATTCCATTGAGAAGGCTTTTTCCTTGATTATCACTTTGCCAGACACCGCTTTTTGAAGTTCTTCTGGGCTGCCACCACTCAGACTGAGTACAACAACGTTTCATCTTCCTTTAAGCAGGAAGAAATTAGTTTTGTAGACAAATAAATTCCAAAAAACAATGTTTGCAGAATACTCCTCATCAAGTAAAAAACCTTATCGTATCTATCTATTCGTTTAAATGAATTAATGCATTAGTATAATATATTATAGCATTGCTTAAATAGTTCAATCAATTTCATAATGTGGATGTTCTCCTAGAAAACGAACATTTCCAATCATTTTCTATTTTTTTTCGATATATTGACGAAATATAATTATCTTTTTAATGTTAATATTCGTTTTTAGCTGAATGATTTTATTTCACAAATCTTCAAATTTTTTAATTAGATTATTATTTTCAACTTTTTTTGCAAGATATGTTTAGTAACACCTTTCCTTATCGTTACCATTTATTCAAGATATTATCAATCACCATTTCCTTTTTTATCAAAAAAAGGGTATACTATGAGAAGAAGGAAATTTCATTTTGAAAGGAGCAAGCATTTTGAATCGGGATAGGAATCACTCTCCTCAATTGGACCCAACGATAGAAAACCTCTCACAAGCAATCTTCACGGTTAATCGTCATGCAAAAACGGCTCCAAACCCCAAATTTCTTTATAAGTTAAAGCATGATGCCTTAAAAAAATTACTAAAAGAAGGGAAAGCCAAAAAAGTTGGTCTTCATTTTTCAAATAATCCTAAATATAGTCAACAACAATCAGATGTATTAGTTGTCTGTGGCAAATATTCTTTCCACTTGCCCCCTTCAAAGAGCGATTTTACGTATTTACCTCATTTAGGAAAACTAGATAAAAATGTTCGCAACCCTAAAGCGCATCTTTCATTGTATGAAGCGAAAAAATTACTTTCACTATATACTGGACTAAAAGAAGAAAAAACACAGTCTAATAACAATAAAAAACGCTATGAGAAACCTGTATTTAAAAGACTCGGAGAAAATTATTTTTAATTCGAGAGCCAAAGCAATTTCACAAAAATGGTAAGCGTAGAATTTAACTAAGCCCATTTTACGTTCGATTAAAAGCATTGACAAAGACATTGGGAGAATCACTTCTCACAATGTCTTTTCTATTTTCCAAAGGATACATAAAAGTTGTTTAAGTTTCCCGCTTAAACTTAATTTCAGAGTTCACCTTCAGCAACAAGACTTTGTTAAATAATGATGCTGATCAAACAATTTTTAGCACAACATTTACATATGATAAAAACACCCCTAACTCGTTAAATTTTTACTTTTAACAAATTAGGGGGTAGGTATAGCTTTCGTTTATCAAGTTCGCATCCCGTTTTTAAGCATGCTCTTTTATCGGCGAATCTTCTCTACTAAGTTCTGAGGCAGCCAATGACCTCATTTATACATGGATGAAAGAGCGCAAAATCCGCTCACTTATAAGATAAATTCATCAATCAATAAGACTAATTCAGCTATCTCTGGTTTACTAACTTGCCCATCAGCTCCTACCATTTGACCTTTGTGGCGTAAATCATCGGTAATTAGGGAAGAAAAGATGATTACTGGAAGCTTTGCAAGTTGTGAATCTTCCTTAATTCTTTTGGTCAAATGGTGACCATCCATCTGTGGCATTTCAATATCTGTAATAACTAATTGCACAACATCTGCGACATCTTTGCCAGACTCTAAGACAGATTCTAAATAATTTAACGCATCACGGCCATTTTCAAAAAAATCAACTTGTTCATAACCTGCTTCACCGAGAGTGTCGCTAAGAAGTTTACGCAATAATGGGGAATCCTCCGCGACAACCAATTTTTTCGATGACCGCTCTCTTTTTCCTAACTTCTTAATTTGTCCAACATTAATACCTGAATCAGGGTTAATTTCCACAACAATCTTTTCAAAATCTAGCAATAACACCATTTCATTATTAATTTTTACAACACCGATTACTTGGCTATCTGCCCCCTGATACATGTCAGACGGTTTTTCAATTTGATCCCATGAAATACGATGAATTTGAGTCACACTATGTACATGGAACACTACCTTTTGTTTATTAAACTCTGCAACAATAAATTTATCGAGCTCAGGGGTAGCTGATGGTGGGAAGCCTAGAGCTGCCGCTACATTAACAACTGGTAAAACTTCTCCCCTTAATTCAATAATCCCTTCGACATTTTGGTGAGCATGGGGAATTTGCGTTATCGCAACAGGATTAATAATTTCTTTTACTTTTATTACATTAATTCCGAATTTATTTTGACCGATGCTAAATTCAACCATTTCTAACTCATTTGTACCGCTCTCTAATAATATTCCTTTGTTCATTTCCATCCCAGTTCTTCCTTCCTATTTCTTAAGTAACATATATACTTACTAATATACCATGAATAGGTGACAGAACTAATTCCATTTTTCATTTTCATGATAAAAAATTTACCTCCTCTTCATCATTATTGAGCATTATGTGAACTTTATAACAATCATCTAGACTTTTTAGCCCTAGAGGAATACAATTCAGTTGAACAAATACGTTAGGATTAAAAGAGGTGCAATTGCTAATGAAGGGAACAGCCATTCTGTATAAGAAAGACCAGACTCTTACAATTATTGAGAATATCGATCACTCTGTATTTAATGAAATCCAAAAACAATGTGGATGCGATCAATGTACCTGTAAATATGATAACAAGGTTGTTAATTTCGGAGCTGTGTCACCAGTATTTTGGCACGAAGACGAAATTGATTGGGATTATGGATATTAATTATTAGTGCTCCCTCTGCTTATCGCAGAGGGATTTTTTATTGTTTCTAGCAATGAATGATATTTCATAATCAACTTCACTTTGCTAAAATAGATCCATAAATGGAGGTTGAGGTTATTGGAGCATTTAATTAATGACAAAGTTAAAAATATAGAAATCTCAGGAATTCGGAAATTTTTTAATTTAGTTGCTGGCACGGAGGATATGATTTCCCTCACGATCGGGCAACCGGATTTTCCGACACCCTTTCACGTCAAAGCAGCGGGAATTAAAGCAATTGAGGAAAACTTTACTTCCTACACACATAATGCAGGAACGTTAGAACTTAGACATGCAGCAGCACAATTTGTCAAAGAAAAATATCAGCTTCACTATAATCCAGAAACAGAAATTATTACTACTGTTGGTGCAAGTGAGGCCATCGATATTACCTTCAGAACTATACTAACTGAGGAGTCCGAAGTAATCTTACCTGGTCCAGTTTATCCTGGATACGAGCCAATCATACGATTATGCGGTGCAAAGCCAGTATACGCAGATACAACGACAAATCAATTTCGATTAACTGCAGAGATAATCGCAAACTACATAACGGATAAAACTCGCTGTATTGTTCTTCCTTACCCTTCGAATCCAACTGGAGCAAGCTTAACAAAGGAAGAGCTAACCGAAATCGCTGCGCTAGTAAAAGAAAAAGATATTTTTATTGTCGCTGATGAAATTTACAGTGAACTCGTCTATGAACGGGATCACTTTTCAATTGGAACTATACTTAAGGAAAAAGCAATCATCATCAATGGCTTATCGAAATCCCATTCGATGACAGGTTGGAGAGTGGGCTTTATCTTTGCCCCCGATGTCATTGCAAAACATATTTTGAAGGTTCATCAATACAACGTCTCCTGCGCAACTTCAATCTCGCAACATGCTGCCCTTGAAGCGCTAACAAATGGAAAGAACGATGCACACGAAATGAAAGAGGAATACTTAAAAAGAAGAGATTATATGTATATGCGTCTTAAGAAGATGAACCTTAATGTCGTAAAGCCTGACGGCGCTTTTTATTTCTTTGTTAAACTGCCCTCCCAATACAAAAATTCCTTCGAATTTGCCCTCACACTCGTTGAGCAAGCTCGAGTAGCTGTTGTTCCGGGCAGTGCATTTTCTCCTCTAGGAGAAGGGTATGTGCGGTTATCTTTCGCCTATTCAATGGAAACCATAAAAAAAGCGATGGATCGCATGGAACAATTTTTCCTGACCTCCATCTAAAATATGAGCAATACTTGGCTGAAACGTTCCAAGCCGAAAAGCATCTTGGTGTCCCAAAAGCTGAGCTTTTAGGGGCACCTCTTTTTTAAAGAAATTGAAAAGATAAACAATCAGAAAAAGACGTAGGGTATAAAGGAAAAAGTAAATCCCCCTTTTATCCATCATAATAACTAAAAATACGTAATAACTTACACAAAATAAAAAACTGATATCAAAAAGTCGTTTCTAACGACTTTTTGACACAGCTTCATGCTTTTTTTATGCAAGCAACATTACGCCAAGTCGAGACAGCAGCCTTAACAATGTATATAAACCTGGCATGGATTAGCCTTAATAAGCTCCATTATTCTTCCCAGCTTTTTTCTTCTTCGCTTTATCTTTAGCTTTTTGATTACTATCTGCACTTCCCATTTCATGAGAAAATTCTTCATTTAATACGGCAGAATCAAAGCCTTGTTTATTTTTTTGCTTAGCACCCTTTTTGCTGCTCTTTTTTGCCATATATTGCACCTCCTCATTTGATGTTTTGCGCACTAATATTTTGTGGCAAATGAGGAATTCTATGTGCTTTTTTAATAACGGCTTAATTATTGGCATTTTAGCATGACGAATGACATATGATACCAAGGCTTCACACGAAATGAGTCAAAAATATTTGAGCAACAACCGTCGTTTACAAAACTAATTATTAAACAATCATTGCCAATATTTATATAACGCTTGTGTGCCGCTATTTTCCTCCCCTTGCTCAGCCAGCTCTTTATATAATGACAACGCTAATGCTAAACCTGGTGCTTCCATTCCCATACTTTCTGCTTCTTTAAGAGCAATAGACATATCCTTTATAATATGTTTAATAAAGAAACCAGGTTCAAAGTTCCCTTCAATCATTTTCGGTGCTAAATTAGAGAGTGACCAGCTTCCAGCAGCTCCAGAGGAAATGCTTTTTAAAACGTTTTCTGGCTCAAGTCCGGATTTGACTGCATAAGCCATCGCTTCACTAACCCCTATCATTCCTGACGCAATGGCAATTTGATTACACATTTTTGTATGCTGTCCAGCACCTGCCTTTCCTTGATAAACAATATTTGTTCCTAATACATTCAAAATCGGCAACACTGCTTCAAAATCTTCCTTTTCCCCTCCAACCATGATTGAGAGTTTACCTTCCCTTGCACCGATATCGCCGCCTGATACAGGGGCATCAAGTGCATGTATTCCCTTCCGTTTAGCTTCCTCATATATTTCAACAGCAAGACTAGGTGTGGAAGTTGTCATGTCAATTACATAAGTATCGTGATTCCCATTTGGAATTAAACCATGCTCACCTAAATATACTTCTCTGACATCTGAAGGATAACCGACAATCGTGATAATCACATTAGCTTTTTCAGCAACCTCTTTACTTGAATTCCCCCACATTGCTCCTTCTTCAAGAACGCTTTGTGCCTTTGCTTTTGTCCTTGTAAAAACGACAACAGGATAACCTGCTTTTAAGAGATTCGCGGCCATACTTTTCCCCATCACTCCTAAGCCTATAAAGCCGATGACTGTTTGCTCCTTCTTTAACATGCATATTCCCCTCTCATTTTTCAGCATTTTCGAAATTTATGTCATTATTCTATCATTTATTATCAAGACAGAGGAGACTTTAGATGAAAAAAAGCCGACCGGAAAAACCAGTCGACCTTAAAAAGGGAGAAAATAGGTTTACCAAGTGCCTTGGTACCTATACCCTTATTTTTATCCAATTAAACCTGCTTCTTACTTGTAGCAGCCGTCACCATTTCAATAACCTCTTCAGTTGTTGATTTCTGTAATGCCTCTGCCGCTAATTTTTCCATCTCAGTCTTGTTTAAATAACGGATCTGAGAGCGTGCTTTTAAAATCGAAGTTGCACTCATGGAAAATTCATCTAAACCAAGACCTAATAGTAGTGGAATGGCTGTTTCATCTCCGGCCATTTCCCCACACATGCCTGTCCATTTTCCTTCTTTATGAGCAGCATCAATAACCATTTTTACTAACCGTAAAATAGAAGGATTATATGGTTGGTAAAGATATGAAACTCTTTCATTCATACGATCTGCAGCCATCGTGTACTGAATTAGATCATTTGTACCAATGCTAAAGAAATCAACTTCTTTTGCAAATTGATCTGCAAGAACCGCTGTTGAAGGAATTTCCACCATAATTCCAACTTCTATTTTGTCTGAAACCGCGATACCTTCACTTTGGAGGTTTGCTTTTTCTTCCTCAAGCATTGCTTTCGCTTGTCTGAACTCATCTAAAGTCGCAATCATCGGGAACATTATTTTGAGATTTCCATATGTACTAGCTCGAAGTAATGCTCTTAATTGTGTTCTAAAGATTTCTTTTTCTTCTAAGCATAAGCGAATCGCCCGGAAGCCAAGGAAAGGATTCATTTCTTTCGGCAATTTCAAATATGGAAGCTCTTTATCTCCACCAATGTCTAACGTACGAACAACAACTGGCTTCCCTTCTAAGCCTTCGAGAACAGCCTTGTAAGATTCAAACTGTTCTTCTTCTGTTGGCAGCTCATCTCTTCCCATGTAAAGAAATTCAGTTCTATATAGGCCGACGCCTTCTCCCCCGTTATTCTTCACACCTTCGAGATCGTTTGGCGTTCCAATGTTAGCAACTAATTCCACTTGATGCCCATCTGCTGAATAAGTATGTTCATTCTTTAGCTTTGCCCACTCGGCCTTTTGTGCTTCAAAGTCTTCAGTTGCTTTTTTATATTGTTCAACAAGCTCAGGGGTAGGATTAATATGAACCTCTCCCTTTAGACCATCAACAATAACTAAATCACCATTCTCAATATCCTTTGTTGCTGTTTTTGTACCAACAACTGCTGGAATTTCTAAAGAACGGGCCATAATTGCTGAATGCGATGTTCTCCCGCCAATATCAGTTGTAAAACCTTTGACAAACTGACGGTTTAACTGAGCTGTATCTGAAGGAGTTAAATCCTCGGCAACAACGACAACCTCTTCTGAAATCATACTAGGATTGACAATTTTCACGCCAAGTAAATGGGAAAGAACTCGTTTCGTGACGTCACGAATATCAGCAGCTCTTTCTCTCATATATTCATTATCCATGGATTCAAACATGGAAACGAACATATCTGCTGTTTCCTTTAGAGCAAATTCGGCATTTACTTTATCAGACTTCACCTTATCCTTAATTGGATTTAATAATTCTGGATCGCTTAATACAAGGAGGTGAGCTTCAAAAATAGCCGCTTTATCAGCACCTAGATTTTCTCTCGCGTTATCGCGAATTGTTTCTAATTCACTTTTAGATTGAGAAATAGCTGCCTCAAAGCGTTCAACCTCTGAATCTACCTTCTCAATCGTCTTTTTTTCAAAAGATAAATCAGGCTCAACTAAACGATAAGCCTTCGCAATTGCAATTCCACTTGATGCAGCAATACCTTGTAAAAAGCTCATTATGCAGTTAACCCTTCTTTTTTCATTAGTTCTTCAAGGCTTTGAAGAGCATTGGCTTCATCTCCACCTTCAGCAGAAATTGTAATTTCAGCTCCTTGACCAATTCCTAAAGACATGACACCCATAATTGATTTCAAGTTTACTTTTTTACCTTTATATTCAAGTTGAATGTCAGCTTCAAATTTACTTGCAGTTTGCACTAATACTGTAGCTGGACGTGCATGGATTCCTGTTTCAGCGATTACTTTAAATTGTTTTTCTACCATAATTCATCAAACCCCTTATCAAATTTAATAATGTTACATGTTTACTTTATAATATATAATACCATTTTTATAAAAGGAATACCTACCTCCATTATTGTTTTACAAATAAACATGTTTCATGTAACCTCGAGGGAGCTTTTCTATCTAATTCGACAAAAAAAGCACTCAGTGAAAGAATAACAAAAACTTGAGTATTATACAAAAAAATCGCATCAACTTATGTGAAAAATTTGTGAACAATTACACAAAATTTTTCGACATTTTTCATATTGCTTTGTTTAGCAATTAACTGTATCATAATCAATAATTCATTTCCATAGCAAATTCTCATATACTGACAGAAAATTTCAGATCTTTTCAAATTACTCAGTAAAATTGTTGAGCATCTGTTTGCTACCATCTTGAACTTATGAAATAGTTGTTTGTAAGTACGAAAATATCACTTTCCTGCGCAGTCAACTATTCATTTCCCATGCTTTTTAACTTTATTTAATAGGAAGGCTTTGTTATATAAAGGTTATGATTTTTACTCATTTTAATTAAACCAATAAAGACTTGTGAAACGACAAGCTGAGTAAAAATCTTTTTCAACCATATTGTTTCTTAAAGCCCATAGAAAAAGGAGCGCTTCTGCATGCTTTTTAAAAGAGATGAGTCCTTTCGTTTTATGTTCGAGAGTCCGGTTGAGGCTACATTCAAAATTATTCGCTCAAATCAGCTCAATGCCCCTTTAAAAGAAGGCTCTGCCTTGATTATAGATTTGAGTCCTAACGGTTTGAGACTCTCTTCTCCTTTAGACCTAGCGATAAATGAAAAAAATAACGTATTGATGATTTCGTTTGTATTAAACACTCAACCACTTACGATCATGGCCGAGCCAATTTGGAAAAAACGTACTTCTGCTACTTCCTTTTCCTATGGGCTTGTAGGTGTGAATGACGAGGAAACAAAGGACATGATTATAACTGAATTAAAAGAGTTTACAAAGAAAAACAGCACTCATCATATCTAAACGGTCTGTTAATGCCTTAAAATTGTTAGTCAATTTTGGTTTATTTTCTCTTTGCCTCCATGTAAGCAAGTCTACACATGCACTAGGTCAAAAAACATTTTTCAATGATAAATCTTCATAAATAAAAATAATTGCGGATTTTCTACGATTTCACTAAAAATGTGGATATTCGCTAAATATTTACACCTTTTTCTTTACGAATGATGGAATTTAGTGCAAACTGTTACTTATAATCATTCGACTTTGGGAGAAAAAGGAGAGAGGACAGATGAAAAAAGCAGAAGTTGGGAATATTATAGAATTTCGCGATGGCCTTCAGGGTGTTGTTGAAAAAGTAAACGAAAACTCTGTTATCGTGGATTTAACCTATATGGATAATTACCGCGACCTCGAACTTGAACAAAGAACCGTTGTCAACCATAAGAACTATAAAGTAATTAAGGAATCAATTTTGTAATATGTGCAGCACAAAACCCTAATGGTTCTCCAATAGGGTTTTTGTATGCTACAAAAGGGAAATCCGTTTAGACTGATTCTTACCTTTACCTCTTCTATTAAAGGAATACATTTTATCTATATATAAGGTTGCTGTTCTTTGTTCTTATTCTCTTTTTCTTTTTTGTTTTAGTCAAATAATTGTCCTCCTTTTATCTAACCTATATAATGAACTAATAGATTTACTTCTCTTCCATTTTCGATGGAAAAGAGATAGTTCTTAAGTGGTTGCAGCCAAGTCAACTCCTGCCATTTGACCGATAGTAGAAAGGGGCGTTTTCATATGGCCATACCTAATTGGGCGAAAGATCATCGATTTATCATTGGTTTTCTTCTTGCTCATCTGTTGATCTTTTTCACCTTCCAAGATAAGAATATATTTTGGTATATTTTCACTGCGACAATGCTATTTCTTATTAGCTATTCAATTATACATGAAGAAATTGAAGATAAAGTTCCACTCTTCACATATTTATCTCTTGGAGGTATATCAGGGGTCATACTTTTTGTCATATTTTTACTAGGGAGTCTTCTAATCGATTTATTTCAGCTCCCCTTTACGAACGAAATTGCAAGGTTATACAGTCGTCTCTCTCCTACTGTTCTTTGGCATTATATCGTTTTGCTGCTTGTGATCATCCCAGGTGAAGAGATATTTTGGAGAGGCTTCATTCAAAAAAGACTTCAAAAGAATGCCAATGTGACAACAGCTGTACTCATGTCGTCTATCCTGTATGCATCCGTACATGTTTACTCAGGCTCATTTATTCTTCCCCTTGCTGCTCTTATTAGCGGTATTTTTTGGGGATATTTATACGCATGGAAAAAAAGTCTACCATTAGTAATCGTCTCTCATCTTATTTTTGATTTATTTTTGTTTGTCATCTACCCATTAAATTAAAGTTTATGGAACAATCCATTTCACAAAGCTGTTTTAAAAAAATGAGGGTGTCCCAAAAGCTTAGCTTCTAGGACCCCTCTTTTCTGATGTGCACTATAAAATAGATGATTTCCACTCCACTTTGGGGCCGCTCCTCTTCCCTTGCTCCTCTCGGTCCAGAGTCTCGATTTTCCCACTTTTCCTACACAAGTCGCCACCTTCCACTTCATTCAATAAAAATGAAAATCTTTCATTTTGGTATCATTAGCTCACCACGACCAACACACCTAAAGGGAGATTACCTTATGTACATGAATAATCCTGATACTACCAACTAGTTCTACCAGTGGATTTTGAAATTCTAAAGCGAGAACACCACCTAAGCCGAATTCCCGATTTAACAATAACAAATGAAGCCATCCCTACTCACTTCTCTTTATACCAGATGACTTTTCAACCACAGTTAGTTAAATTTTTTTTCAATCTTATCAAGTGGCTGCAGCCAGAGCAAAATGATGAAAATAATGCTAATATAGCCAAAAACTGGATACAAATAGGATAATAACGTACCATACTCAATTTGACTAATTAGAAAGGCAATCGCAAGTATACCTCCTACAATCGCTAAACTTGGCAAAGGCATAAAAGTTTTGATTTGTCTTTCTAAACCAAAAACATTGCCGATTACAGAAGTAAATATTTCACCATAAATAATTAATATATACAAACTGTACAAACCTGCTGCTAAATTTTTCATGACTACTGCCATTGGAATTTCAAATGCTTCCACGTTAGGTAGCATTACCAATGTGAAATGGCTTGATAAGAGAATGAGAGTTAGTGCAACCCCACCAATAATACCTCCCCATTTTACCGTTTGTTCATCCCTTATTTCTGCCGCAACCGGAACCAATACTGCTTGAGCAAGCCCTAAGTTCAACGCAGTATATGAAAATGGGGCAACAACTGACTTCCAGCCGTCATCTACATAGGGAATGAATAACAATTGGTCAAAAAAATTTGGCAGTTGCATCGAAATAACCATTAAAATAAAGCTAAAACTAATCATTAACGGAACTACAATTGTGTTAGCTGCAAATAGTCCTTTTATGCCGACGATCATAACGATGATGGAAAGAGATAATGTTAAAATTAGCCCAAAGCTTCTCGATAAACCAAGCTGCTCACTAAATACCGCTCCAGCTCCGGATAGCATAACAGCACACACTCCTAAGAGCATAATGAGCATAATGACATTTATGATTGAACCGAATACTCTCCCGAATAAAAAAATGTTAAACTCCTGATAAGAGGTAGCGCCGATCTTGGCAGAAATTCTCATCAGTTTTGAGCCTTGAGAGATAAAAATATAACCACTAATTAATATTCCTATTAACCCTATAAAGCCGAATCTCGTAAAAAACTCAACGATTTCTCGTCCTGTTGCGAATCCAGCTCCAACGACAGTTCCCACGTAAACAGCTGCAATTTGGAAGGCAGCTTTCCAATTTGTTTTCATAATATATCCTCCCTCCATTTCAATATATGAAAAGAAGGACAAACAATGACGAGCATTTTAAAATGAGCACAAATTGCATGCTAAATTGAACATTTTTTCCCCTTTTACGTTAAATTTCCAATACATATGGGTTAGATTCTCATGCAAAATACTTGAAAGTCAAAAAAGGTCAAATTATAATAAAGACATAAGGTCAAAGTTAGTCAAAGTCAAATAATTAGGAGGAATGTGAAATGCTTTGTCAAATTTGTCAGCAAACTGATGCTCAAGTACATGTAACGATGAATTTAAATGGGGTAGAGAAGCAGCTCCACCTCTGTCAAAATTGCTACAAGGTAGAGAAAGCAAAATTGACTTCATCCTTTGGTCCAAGCATGTCAGGTTTCTCTCCCTTCAATCAAACACCAATGGAAGATCTATTTAAGAAATTTTCAGAGGTAAATAATCAGCAGCAGATGAACATACAATCTTCACACGGCCATCGAGGATCCGGGGGCTTTATTGATCAATTTGGTCGTAATCTCACCCAAATGGCTCGAGCTGGGCTCATTGACCCTGTTATCGGCCGTGATGAAGAAGTTAATCGTGTAATAGAAATCTTAAACAGAAGAAATAAAAATAACCCTGTCCTAATTGGGGAACCTGGAGTTGGAAAAACCGCGATCGCTGAAGATTTAGCTGTTCGAATTGCCGATGAAAAGGTACCCAATAAATTAAAAAATAAAGAAGTATTCCTATTAGATGTTGCTTCTTTAGTTGCGAATACAGGAATTCGTGGTCAATTTGAGGAGAGAATTAAGCAAGTTATTGCAGAGCTACAGCAGAGAAAAAATATTATTCTCTTTATTGATGAAATTCATCTAATTGTTGGTGCAGGCTCTGCTGAAGGTTCGATAGATGCTGGAAATATATTGAAACCAGCTTTAGCACGGGGAGAATTACAATTAGTTGGTGCAACTACCCTTAAGGAATATCGTCAAATCGAAAAAGACGCGGCACTTGAGCGTAGATTCCAACCTGTTCAAGTGCATGAACCTAGCGCACAACATGCAATTGAGATTTTGAAAGGATTAAGAGAAAAGTATGAGAACTTCCATGAAGTTACTTTCTCTGATGAAGCTCTTGAGGCATGTGTCACACTATCACAACGCTACATTCAAGATCGCTTTCTTCCAGATAAAGCAATTGATTTGATGGACGAAGCAGGCTCAAAGCTAAACTTAAGCTCTGACTACAGTTCTGTAGAAAAAATAGAAAAAAGACTTGCAGAAATTGCAAAAGAGAAAGAAAAGATGCTAGAAACTGAAAATTACGAAGCAGCAGCTAAACTTCGCCAAGAGGAAATGAAGCTCGAAAAAATGCTTAGTGCCAATCCCAATCAGAAGCGACCGATTGTCGATCTAGCACAAATTCAAGCATTAATTGAGCAAAAAACTGGAATTCCTGTAGGAAAACTTCAAGTAGATGAGCAAACCAAAATGAAAAATCTTCATAAAGTGCTTGCAGAAAAAGTGATTGGTCAAGGAGAAGCTGTTGAAAGAGTTACAAAGGCCATAAGAAGAAGTCGTGCAGGATTAAAAGCGAAGAACAAACCAATTGGCTCCTTCCTTTTCGTTGGCCCAACAGGTGTAGGGAAAACAGAGCTGTCCAAAACGCTCGCACTTGAGCTATTTGGTTCTAAAGATGCGATGATCCGCTTGGATATGAGTGAATATATGGAAAAGCATAGTGTATCGAAGTTAATCGGCTCACCTCCTGGCTATGTAGGGCATGAAGAAGCGGGTCAATTAACTGAAAAAGTCCGCAGAAACCCTTATAGCATTATTCTACTAGATGAAATCGAGAAAGCTCACCCTGACGTTCAGCATATGTTTCTACAAATTCTTGACGATGGTCGTCTTACTGACAGTCAAGGTAGAGTCGTCAGTTTCAAAGATACAGTGATCATTATGACAAGCAATGCTGGTATCGGGCATAAACAAGTGAAAGTTGGGTTTGGTCAGGATCATACAGCGAAAGAGCTCAACATCTTGGATTCTCTTGGAAGCTTTTTTAAGCCAGAGTTTTTGAATCGCTTTGATAGCATTATTGAATTTAAACCGCTAGAGAAGGATGATTTATTAAAAATAGTTGATTTAATGCTGCAAGATCTAAATGCGATGTTAAAAGAACAAAATATGACGCTTAAGGTCACAAACGAAGCCAAGGAATATCTTGTAGAAAAAGGATACAATCCAACATTTGGTGCACGACCTTTACGAAGAATCATCCAAGAAATACTCGAGGACAAAATCACCGATCTAATCATCGATGATTCCTCAACGCAAAACTTCATCGCTGAACTAATTGATGGGGAGCCTGTCATCAACCGTTTATAATTGAATTCAGTTGACAGCACAAGTTATCCCTGTCAAAATAAAGAAAAACACTGTACATATTACTAATTGCACAGTGTTTTTCTTTTTTAAGCTTTTTTATTTTTTAGGCTGTTGAGCCGGGAAGTAATCATTTGTCGCATGATCCTTCTTCTTAAAGTTATCTGGCTCATTCTTAACAGCCTCTTTTACTTTTTCTATCTCTTTATCTAGCTCTTCAATACTTACACCTTTTTTCACTAATTCCTCTGTCGCTATTTTAATCGCTCTGAATGATTCTTCTGAGGAGATTTTCAGTGTATCCATTGCACCTTGTGGATTATGGAACCCAGCAGCATTTTCGGCTGCAACATAATCCCAGTACCACTGTCCTTTACGGATATGGTTCTGTGCCTCTTTTATCTTCTCTTCACTTACTCCTGAAGTAATCATTTTGTTGACGTAATAATGGGCATTAACAGATATATCCTCTGCTTCATGCAATGCTTTCATATGATTATCCTGAATTTCTTCTACACGATCTGCCAATTCATCTAAATCGCGATTACTATGACAGGTTGCACAAGACTGTTCCATCGTCTTCAAAGGAGATGTCCACCAATGGGAAGTAATTTTCTTTTTACCGTCAGCACGTTCATATGGCATATGACAGTCCGAACAAGTAACATCGGCCTGTCCATGAGGACCAGTCATATGGGTTTCAAACTCAGGATGCTGAGCCTTTAAAATCGGTGTCCCTGATATGTTATGAATCCAATCCTGGTTAAACCCACGATCTTTTGCAACAGTCTCATAGTATTCATACATATCCTCTGCTTTAAATCCTTCAGACCAAGGGAAAGTAACCTCGCTATTTTCTGGAGCAAAATAGTATTCAACATGACATTGACCGCAAACATAATTGCGCATTTCATTTTTTGTTGGATTAGACATGTCTACTCCTTGTGATTCCATTGCCTTAATAAAGCTAGGACGGGTAATGCGTAAATCCATTGTTTCTGGATCATGACAGTCAGAACAGCCGATTGGTGAGTGACCCATTGCTTCTGCTGCTGGCCAAATGTCATTATTGAAATTTCCACCCCAATAATCATCACCCATTTCTTCGATTAAATGTGGTACAGCAGTAGATTTACAAGTTAAGCAAGAACCGACTGAAGCATCAGTAATACGTGCAATTTCTCTTACATCTTCATTAGCATAAATGTGGCCGCGGTCTTCATTATACTCTGTTGCAAATCCATAACCATTAAATAATATTGGAAGCAGCGGTTCCTTATCTTGATCATACTTACTTCTCTTTACAGAACCACTATATTTTGTATCTTCCATTTCTTCATTTTTCATGTAGCTATCATACTGAAGCGGAAATAGATCTTTAAACGCTTCATTGCTTATTTCATCTTTGCTCAAACCGGTTTTGGCATCAGCGGATGCCTCTGTCTTATCTGAACTTGAACAGCCTGAAACAAGCAAAATGATAGCGACTAGGAGCAAATATGCCCAGTGAATTTTCCTAGCCATTATTCATTGTACCTCCTTTGTTCTCCAAAAGTTCTCCTGGTTTCGCTGGTTTAAAATAATCTTCTGTCTTGAAATCATTTCCATGCGGAAGGCCATCATGACAACTAGTACAGCTATCCTTTGCATCATGGGAAACATTGTTTAACGTCTGCTGATGACAGCCTATACAGTTTTCGTTTATGATCTCCTGCGAATTTTCTGTTGTGTGTAGCACTTTAGGAATTTTATCCGCTCCTAATGTGTTGTAATAAACATGCCCTACACCTGATTTTGCCTTATTTGCTAATTTATTGACAACTGAGTCATGGGGCAAATGGCAATCACTACAAGCTAATTCGGCATGAGTAGAATCAGCAAAAGAATCATGTACTTGAGTCATAATATGGCAGCTACTACAAAATTCAGGTGAATCTGTGTAAGCTAACCCTTTTACTGTAACGACAGACAAAATGATTCCTACGAAAACCCCGATAAACAAGAGTATTTTTTTATCGATTGACAGGAACTTTTTTAACATTTTCTCACCTCCCTCCAAGTAAAAGCTATTTAGCTAAACTGTTTTAGAGTGAGGCTTTCTCTTCAATTAATTTAATGAGCTCAGTTTTTTTTGTCGGCCCCGTAAAGCGCTCTACAATGACCCCTTCTTTATTAATGATGATGGTGTCAGGCTGACCGATTACCCCATATTTCTTTGAAATCTCCTCTTTCGTATCGAGCAAGTAGAGCAGTTTTGAATTCGTTTCTGAAATATATTTTTCCATTCGTTTCTTTGACTCACCCTTTGCAATAATTAAGAGCTGTGCACCTTTATATTCTTGGGCAAAAGCTTCCAGTTCAGGAGCTTCGTCAATACATGGTTGACACCAAGTAGCAAAAAAGTTTAACACAACGGTCTGCCCTTTAAAATCAGAAAGTTTATACATATTTCCGTTCACGTCTTTAAGTTCGAAATCAATCGCATCCTCACCTGGATTGGTCGTTGCTTTGCCTTCAAGACCACTTATCAGTGAAGCAACGATCCCAAGTAATGCACAGATGATCAATATTGGGACAATTTTTTTTGCCATCACTACCACCCACTTTTTGCTTTAAGCATTATTGTTCACTGTTCCATTCCTCTAATTGCTTCAATTCCTTTTTTAAAGACATTTGTCTTTTCCCCAGCACCATAATATAGCCTGCAATAAGCGCCCAAGTAACTGTATAAGCGATAAATAAATAATTCATCTTTACTACCTCCTTATTTTAAATAATTCTAGCCTGCTAATTTGTTAATTAATTTATTTTTAGACTTTTTAACGATATTCCGCATTTTATCAATCTCTGCGCCCTTACGCATAAGAAACACATAAAGAACGGTAATCGTAAAAACGGAAAATAGTAGAGTTGCCAGCATTTCCGGTTCAATTCCCCCTCCAGATTGATTTTTTCCTTCACCAAAAACAACTGGATGAAGCTTAGAATTCCACCAGCGGATTGCCATAAAAACAATTGGGACATTCAAACAGCCAATGATTCCAAACACGGATGAAAGCTTGGCGATTTTTTCCCATGAACCATCCATTTTTCTAATAAATAAATAAGCGACATAAATAAACAATAAAATCAGGGTTGTCACAAGTCTCGGTTCCCAGCTCCACCATGTATTCCAGCTTGCTCTTCCCCATGTCATTCCCGATAATAATGTAATTGTTGTAAAAACAACGCCGATTTCAGCAGAAATACCTGCGTAAATATAGCGATTCATATTTGGCTTTATCAGTGTCCAAACGCTATAGAAGCCGACAACAAAGAAGGCAAGAAAGGCTACCCATGCTGTTCCTACATGGATGTAAAATATTTTTTGTGTTTCGCCCATAATTTTCTCAACAGGGGACCAAATAAAAATCAAGTACAATAATATAAAAACTGACGGGATAAGAATATATAGCAATATTCGATCAAATAGATTTTCCTGTCTCATTAAGATTCCTCCATAATGTATTCAAATAGCAAAAAGCAAACAGCTAAAAACAGAAAATCATATGCTAACATTAACTTTAGCCATGAAATGGCGTCCGTTATTTCGAGATTCTCGAGAACAATTCTTGTAGCTTGAACTCCCGCGATCAATAATGGACTAATTAACGGAAGGAGCAAAACAGGTAGCAGCATCTCACTATTTTTTGCATTAGCAGCAAGTGCTGCTAAAAAGGTACCGACAATAATGAAGCCAAAAGTGCCACAAATTACGATACAGCTAAACCAAAGATATGACCCGGTAAAGCGATAACCAAATAAAAGAAATAAAACCGGGATGCTGATCAGTTGTACGGAAGTTACGAGCGAAAAATTTGCCATCACTTTTCCTAAATAAATGCTTGATGGATCAATCGGTGCTGTTCGCAAGCCTGTTAAACAATGATTCTCTAACTCTGAAACAAAGGAACGATTTAAACCGAGAATGCCTGCAAAAATTGTAATAACCCAGACAAGTCCCGGAATAACGGCCTTAACCGTATTATTGGTAGGATCAAAGGCAAAGCTAAATATAATGATGACAAGTGCCGAAAAAACGAGCATCATTCCTATCGTTTGCTTTGACTTTAATTCCCCCTTTAAATCCTTTCCTGCTATTGTTAGGGCATCTTGCAAAATTGTTTTCATCCTTTCGATACCACCTTTTCATACCATTCCTTCATCTCATAAAGGTTCGAGTCTCCTCTCATCGTAAGAGTGTCGATAATCCTTCCGCTTTTTAAAACGGCGACACGATCGGCCAACTTATGAACTTGCTCAAAATCGTGTGAAATTAGAATAATCGATATTCCTGCTGCCTTTTTGCTTAAGATAATGTGATTGAGAAGAGCTACTGCCTCTTGATCTAGTCCAGTATGAGGTTCATCAAGCATTAATATTTCCGGTTCAGAAAGGAGTACTCTAGCAATAGATAACCGTTGAATCATTCCTCTGGAAAAAGAGCGAATCGGTACGTCCTTAAATAAATGAAGACCTACCTCCTTAAGAAGTAAAGGAATCTTCTCTTCTAAATGATTCACCTTATATAATTTTCCATAAAATAATAAATTCTCAACAGATGATAAAGAATTATATAAATAAGATTCGTGACCAAGAAAGCCAATTTTACGTTTTGCTATTAGCGATTTTTTCGTCAATTGTTGTCCTGCAAAAGAGACCTCTCCACTACTTGGCTGTAGAAGGCCGACTGCGCATTTGAAAAATGTACTTTTCCCCGCCCCATTTGGTCCAATAACAGCTAGAATCTCTCCCTTATTTAATGTAAGAGTGATATTTTTTAAAACTAATTTATCATTAAGGACCTTGGTCAAATTTTTTATTTCAAGCATATCAGCCAACTCTTTCATCAAGTAATTTTCTTTTCCAATTCATAGGAGCTCAATTTCACTTTAACCGTCTATGTGAACTCTCGTAATTGCCCTTTTGTCAAACGTAATTGCCTTTCCAATTCCTTCTGCTTCCTTGATGTTTCACCCGATCCATCATGTTGAAGCATCAATAGTTCTTGTTCGAGCATTTGCTTTTTCTTGAGCAAATGTTGAAATTGAACCTCCTCCTGATCGATTGCCGCACCGCTCCTTTTCTTTCGCCTTATTAGAAAGATAACAACGATAATCGTGATGACAATTACAAGCATAAGATGAGGATCTACCTTATTTAATCCAGGAGTGCTAAGCCAAAAATGTATGAGCCAGCTCGGATGTAATGGAGGTGCATCCATTTTTTATCACCCTTCCTGTTTTCTAAGCTTGTGAAGCTCTGCTAATAATTCAAGTTCAAGATGGTCAGTATGTTTCGGTTGTGATCGCTTTTTCTTTTTAACTCCCATTTGCTTCATCATGTTAGCGGCAAGCAGTTGGTATTCTTCCTTTAATTGTAAGTAGTGCTCTTCGTTTACTTTTTTCATCAAATAATCCATCTCAAGTTCATTAACGGCTCGATAAATAGCTTCAAGCGTTACTTCATCTTCGATCCCGTCTACTTTTTCTCCATCGTTTTTCTTAGTGAGAAAAAAGGGAGAAAGTATAAAATAAATACATGCTAGAATAATAAACGAACTTATAATTAAAAAAATGTAAATCATGATTATCAGCTCCTAAAAATGCTTGCGGCGCTCTTCTTCAAAAATTTTCTCTGTGATCTCTTTATCTTCTTCAGACTCCCAGGCTATTTCTGACACAGGAGAATCAATACTTACTTTTTTCTTTCCTCTCTTTAACCAATAGAAGAGAACAGTGATTCCAGTTAAAACACCTACTATCGGCATGCTCCAAGCAATTAACCCACTTCTATCTTTTGCAGGCTCCTTTAATGCTGATTGGCCATATTCATCTACATAAAACTGGATGATCTCTTCAGGGGTCATACCTTCATCCAGCATTTCCTGCACTTCTTTGTAATACATTTGCTTGACCTTACAGGTTGCTAAATCATCATTGGAATGTCCTTGCATATCAAGCTGGTTCACTACTTCTTGAAATTCCTTTGAATTGTAATCATAATCATTATCTCCCCAAGCAACAGTAGGAAATGTTAGAAAAAGCAAAACAAACAGCAAGTATGTTCTTTTCACTTTAAACACCTGCCTTTTTGTGTTTTATTCCCGTTTTGTACGCACGAGAAGTGGTCGTTTTACCTCCAATTAAGGCTATAGCCGTACCAAATACCATTAGGATACCGCCAAACCAAATCCAGCTTACAAATGGGTTGACCTTAACTTGGAATGTCGCTTTATCCTTGCTTTCCCAAGAGCTTAATACTACATAGAGATCTTCTTTCCAATTTGTTTTAATCGCTACTTCTGTTGCTGGTTCTGGCCAGGTTTCATAGAAGATCTTTTCCGCATTTATGGTCCCGACGCTTTTTCCTTTATACGTAGTCTCCAAAGCTGCAACAACAATACCATTTCCGTTCTTCGAATGTTCCGTTAAACCGTTAAATGTTAATTGATAGTCGCCAATCTCCACTTTTTCACCAACACTTACCGTTTGCAGCGTGTCTTTTACATAGGCGTGCGACGAGATAACTCCAATGGCAATAACAGCGATGCCAATATGAACGATATAACCACCATATCTCCTTTGATTTTTAATTAATAGCTTAAAGGAAGCCATAACTACACTCTCTTTTGTTGCTTTTCTTCTTGCCCTAATACCGTCATAAAACTCCTTTAGGTGGGAAGCAAACATAAAAACGGTTGAGGCGAGACCAATAATTGCAAAGCTCCCTTTTATACCGAGCGCAACTAAAATGATAGCTGATATCAGTCCAGCAATAAGGGGCCATAGCGCACTCCTAATAAACCTTTCAAATGTGGCTTTTTGCCATGCAATAAGCGGACAAATTCCCATTAATAAAATTAATCCAAGCAGTATCGGCGCCATAACTTTTTCAAAGTATGGGGGACCAACATTTACTTTTGTTCCCGTCAGAGCCTCAGATATTAAAGGATACATTGAACCCCACAAAACTGCGAATGCTCCTCCAACTAGAATCAGATTATTTAATAAAAATGAGCTTTCTTTTGAAAAATACGATTCAATTGGATTTGTATCCTTTTTAATCAACTGGTATCTCGTTAACACGACATATAGTGATAATACAATCATAAAGACCATAAAAATAAGAAAATATGCACCTAAATCTCCATCACCAAAAGCGTGGACGCTTGTCAAAACACCGCTTCGAACTAAGAAGGTTCCGAATAATGTTAATAAGTAAGATACAATAACCAAGCTTATATTCCATGTTTTCAGCATTCCTTTTCTTTCTTGAATCATAACCGAATGCAAAAATGCTGAAACAGTTAGCCATGGTAGAAAACTGGCATTTTCAACCGGGTCCCAGGCCCAGTAACCTCCCCAACCTAACTCTAAATAAGCCCACCAGCCGCCAATTATGTTCCCTAGTGTTAAAAAGATCCAAGCGACCAATGTCCATCGTCTTGTCAGTTTAATCCATTCCGCATCCATTCGTTTTAAAATAAGGGCAGCAATGGCAAATGCAAATGGGACAGCGAGTCCAACATAGCCAAGATATAATGTCACTGGATGCAGAATCATACCAGGATGCTGGAGCATCGGATTCAAGCCCTTTCCATCTGCCGGTATCGTGTCTGTCATTTCAAACGGATTGCTACTAATAACGATGACAATAAAGAAAAAGAGAATATTTAGAAGCATAATAATGGCAGCATACGGCATCATCGGATTCCTTTTTTCCTTAGAAAAAACAAGAAATCCTGTATATAGACAAAGTAAAAATAACCACAGTAGTAGTGAACCGGCGTTGCCAGCCCAAAAGGCAGTTAATTTATAAACTAACGGTAGATTTTCACTTGTATATGCAGCTACATACTTGTATTGAAATTGACTTGTTCCTAAGTTGTATAACAAAAGAAACGTCGCTATGCTTGAAAGAAGAACAAGGGATAAAACTCCTCCACGTGCGCTGTTAATCATTTTATTGTTTTTATTTTTCAATCCCCAAACATACAGAATAATTGAATAAAACGCGATCCCAATCCCTAAATAAAGACTTAAATTACCAATAATATACATGCTGCTCACCGCCTGTCTGACTTAGTCTTTTTGCTCCCCTAAAATCTCTTTATGTGTCTCGACATCATAATTTTCCATATCTTCTCCCTCATATTTAGAAGGACATTTCGTTTGCACCTTCTCAGCTTCAAAGACGCCATTTTTATCGAGCATTCCCTCAACGATTACGATGATATCGTCTGAAAAATTGTCCGGTTTAATTCCTTTATGAAAAACAGGTAGTGCCACATTATTTTCATCGTAAATTTCGAACTGAAGCTCAATTTTATCAGCATCCCATTCAATAGAATCCTTTTTTAATAGACCTTGTGTCATTAAATATTCTCCAACATATTCAGCTTTATTTTGTTCTAATTCAGAAATCGAGATTTCCTTACTTCCCGCACTTGGCATCGATGAGAACATCATGATTGTAATGGCGGCTGCCGCAAGTATTAATCCCGTAATGATTTTTTTGTTTTTAGTCATTTTTTCAGCCCCCTAGCTTTTTCATTAATTCGTTGTATTCTTCCTCTGTAATGGTACCTTCAAGCAGCATTTCACGAAGCTTCGCTTTCTTTGCATGATTTTCATCTTTATTTTTAGATTGCTGTAAGTTTTTCTTTGGTGCTGCACTGTATTTTTTTAGAAAATACACAAGCAAAATCGTAGACATAACTGTAATGACACTAATGACAGTAATAATTAGCCATGTCGGAATCTTCTCCTCGTTATTTCGCACAGACGCTTGTTGCATTCCAGCACTTCCTGCCATTTCTTCCATGATTTTTGTGGTTGTTCGATCATCTGCTCGTTCATATTCCAATTTTATTGATTTTTCTTCTCCTTTTTTCATCCCTTGAACTTGGTACAGAAACATATTCATGTTATAACTATTCTTTTGATGCGTTTCAGCTTCCGGTTCAAGCTTAAAGCTTTCGGTCTTTAGCGGCTCCACGAAAATCAAGTTCATTAAACCAATATCGGCAAAGCTTTCGAAATGAAAGTCCAATGTCTTTTTATCTCCATCAACGATAGAGTCTGTATAATACTCAATCACAAAGCGATACAATTCCTGCGGTTGAATTTCTTCACTTGTCTCCCATGAGATAAAGCCCTCTTTTTCATCCAATTCATACTCAATTTCATACATATCTCGCATATCTGCTGAGTAATCTGCAACAAAACCTATTTTAAAATTCTTCTCCTTTGTTGGAAGAGGAATCTGAATTTTCCCTTTCTGTGCCTTGTCTGTATTATTTAATAACGAACCATGATAGCCAACAAGCAAAGGCGGTCGCTTTCCTTCCTTATCTTTTGGATGATAGGAATACTCAGGCAATATCTGGACAGTAAGTTCTTCCATTTTCAGTGAATCTTTTGTTTCTTCAGCACTTGCACTTCCCGTTACCATCAAACTTAAACAAAAAACAAACGTCCATAAGAACGATAATCTTCTCAATGTGTGTACACCCTTTCTCCCTTTATGAACACAATAGTGACATTTTTGTGAACTTATTCACATTAATGCTAATTAATAACGAATTCCTCTCCATCATTCAATCATTTATATCAATTCCTCTTCTGTGATATATCGCACAAAATATGATCATCCTATTACCAAATTGTGAACAAATAGAGAGCCCCTTATTTACAACAAAGCATTATAAACAAAGAAAGCATCGCTCACCCAATGGTTCGAGAGAGCAATGCTTTCTTTTACAAAAGTATGTATTAAATCGTCTTTTTCGTTATTTCAATTTGAGTTAATTTATTATCCTCAATTGCTTTAATTAGGAAATGCAAATGATGATATTCTAATGTCTCCCCTACTTTAGGGAAATAACCGAACTCCTTAAATAAAAAACCAGCTAGAATATCTTCATCTTCTGGAATCTTTGTTTTAAATACTTCGTTTAGACGACGAATGCCTAATTTTCCATGACAAACGATATGAGAATCGGTCAGTTCTTCAATTAGAACTTCTTCATTTAAATCGGTTTCATCTTCAATTTCCTGACCAAGCATAGCCTCGATAATGTCCTCATGACTAATGATTCCTTTCGTACCGCCGTACTCATCTAATACGATTGCAATATGCTTTTTTTCCTTAAGCATCATCTTAAAGAGCTTCTCTATAGAGAGTGCTTCTATAACAAAAAGTGGCTTTGTATCAATAAACTCTTGTAAATCTTTCTCTTCCTGCAATGACCACTCTAATAACTGCTTTGAGTGAAAGACACCAACAATATTATCCATATCCTCTTTATAAACTGGATATCTCGTATAATTGTTACTTATAACAATATCTCTTACTTCTTCATACTTAGAATTCAGTGGGATCCCAACAATATCCATTCTCGGTGTTTTTAGGGCATCGCGCACGTCCATATCATAAAAATCGATAACCCCTTTAATTCTCTTTGTTTCCTCGTTTTTAAAGGTTCCTTCTGTCGTTGCAATATCTACCATTGTCATAAGCTCTTCCTTGGAAATGGAAACCCCCTCAGCATTTTCCTTTGCCAAAAATTTAATAATAATTCTTGTGAATTTCGATAGCAAAAACGTCAACGGCTTCAGTAAAATCAAGAGACCAGAAATCACAGGGAAAACCAGATACGATATTTTCTCAGAAAAAGTAGCTGCAATAGATTTCGGAAGCACCTCGGCAAAGATAATCAAGACAACAGTCAATATTCCTGTAGCGATTCCAACGTTTATGCCATACTCAATTGCCATAATGGTAACAAGTGTCGGGAGCATAATATTCGAGATATTATTTCCGATCAGAATGGCCGTAATCAACTCATCTGGCTTTGAAACAAGTTTCAATAATTTTTGTGATTTCACGTCTTGCTGATCAGCTCTTGTCTTTATTTTCATTTTATTAACAGCGGTTAAAGCCGTTTCACTCCCTGATAGAAAAAAAGACATTAACATAAAGAACAGAATTGCCAAAAACAATTTTTTTCCCTCCAATTAAAAGCACACAAGTGCCTCTCACTTTGCTAGATGACAATTATGAAGAATTGTATCGGCAGATTATATCGGAAAATATGCCTAACACAGCGCTTTATTTTCTATAATACTGATTCCTCCAAAGGAGATCATGTATTATTAAAAACTCTCATCTCTAGTTCTTACCTTTGGCACAAACGAAATTGAACTATTTATTTCGTTAAAACTTTATTTTGCAACATCTTCTTAATCTGATTGTTCATTAAAAAAATGCGATGGAGAATGTTAACGCTGAAACAAATAAATTTATCGTCCTCAATCAGGACAGCTTGCGGCAACAAAGCAGAAGCAATCGTCCATATATGAAGATCATAAACATTTATTACGCGATCTATTCCTTCGAACTTCTTTCACCTTCTACAGTTTAAATATTTTTGATTTTTCCACCTTCAAAATATGAAAGTGTACTCCCCCCGATTTACATATAACTAGCAGCACATAACAGCTTACACATTGCGAATTTTGATTTGATGATTGACAGTGACATTTAGTAGCAATAGTGATTTGCAATACTTTTTGCAATCTGACAAACTAAAGATTCTTCTTGAAATAGGATAATGAATTCAAATATTTTCACCATTTTCAGTTCCTGCTAATGTTTCAAAAATTGGTGGTTTTTTTAATCGAATTATTTACGTATAACAAACGATACATGAACAGATGCTCATTTATCTATAATTAGATTACCATATTACCCATAAATGTAAAGAAAAACCGACTAAAATTCAGCCGGTTTCAAAGCCATTATAAACTTTTATCATCAACGGAGTTTAACCATTTTTCGATTTCTCCAACAACGGACTGTACACAGCCTTCTTTAAATGGAGAAATTAGGTTTGCTTCCTTTACGAGTTCTGTAAACGGCAAACTACCTCCTAATTTGCACAGCTTCAAATAGTCACCCCATGCTTCTTCATGATTTTCTCTGGATCGCTTCCAAAATTGAAAAGCACAGATTTGAGCTAAAGTATAATCAATATAGTAGAAAGGTGAATTATAAATATGGCCTTGACGCTGCCAAAATCCGCCATTCTCTAAATATGCAATTCCATCATAATCTCGATGCGGCAAGTATGTTTTTTCAATTTCTCTCCAGGCAGCCTTCCGTTCCTTAGGTGAAGCTGTCGGATTTTCATAAACCCAATGCTGAAATTCATCTACAGAAACTCCATATGGAAGAAATAATAAGCTAGAACTCAAATGAGAGAATTTGTATTTTTCTGTATCTTCCGCAAAAAATAATTCCATCCATGGCCAAGTAAAAAACTCCATACTCATAGAGTGAATTTCTGCCGCTTCATATGTTGGCCAATAATACTCTGGAATGTCAAAATGACGGCTTGAATAGATTTGAAATGCATGACCAGCTTCATGCGTTAATACATCAATATCCCCGGAAGTACCATTAAAATTAGAAAATATAAACGGAGCTTTGTAATTTTCGATAAAGGTACAGTAGCCGCCACCCGCTTTCCCCTTTTTTGCTACAAGATCCATTAAGTTTTCTTCTCTCATATATTGAAAGAATTCACCTGTCTCTTTGGAGAGCTCATTATACATTTGTTGACCGTTTTCAATAATCCAGTCAGGGTTGCCTTTAGGAATCGCATTGCCAGAAGTAAAATTGAAACCTTCATCAAAGAACTTTAATGAATCGACACCTATTCTTTCCTGTTGACGTTTTCTTAATTTACTAGCGATCGGAACAATAAATTCTTTTACTTGATTGCGAAATTTAGCGACCATTTCCGCATTGTAATCCGTTCTATACATTCTATAATAAGCTAGTTCAACAAAATTATTATAACCAAGTTTCTGAGCAATCTCAGTACGAACCTTTACTAACTCATCATAAATACGATCCAATTCATCCTCATGTTCTGCGAAAAATCCAAAACGTGCAGCACTTGCTTTCTTTCTCATGCTGCGGTCCTTTGATTCTGTAAAGGGCTCTAATTGAGCAAGCGTTCTTTCTTCACCTTCAAACATTATCTTCGCAGAAGCGATAAGCTTAGTATATTCACTTGAAAGTTTATTTTCCATTTGCAGCAGTGGCACTACTTCTGGCGAAAATACCTTTAGTTGTGCTTCTGCAAGAGCAAATAACTGTTTGCCCCACTTCTTTTCAAGCTCAGGGCGAAATTTTGAATGAACTAATGCTTCATAATATTTGGTCACAAGCCCGTCAATTTGCGGTTCTAATTCATCGGTGGCATCCTGTTCTTGCTTATAAAATTCATCGTTTGTATCAATCGAATGTCGAATATAGACTAAATTAAACATTGTTCCTACATCATTGCGAATATCATTAATCTCTTGCATTACTTTATTTTGCTCGTCAGCGGTTTTTGCTTCATTGAAACTTTTGATCAACCTCTCAAAATTTCTTTCAATTGTTTCTAAATTCGGTCTCGTATATGTAAACTGCTCAAATCCCACTAAATAGCCCCCTATTCGAAAAATTTAGAAATTACAAAGTAATTATACAGGAAAAAGACGAACCAGTCTATTTAATAGAAAAATAGGCTTTTGTTGCCGTGATGATTTTTTGGTTGATTCCGTGCGAAACAAAGATCTATACAGCATGAGCTAGAGAAAGACAAATTGATTTAGATTTAAACAATCGTTTACATTTTATAATTTCCATAAGTAAAGAGCATGAGGCAAAAACAAAAAAGGAATCCTCCTTTTATCGATTATTTAATAAGCAAAATCCCTAAAGACCTACACACAAGAAAAAGCTGATATCAAAAAGTCGTTTCTAACGATTTTTGACACAGCTTCTCACAGCAATATGGCATTTGCTTTACTTACGAAACAGACAGACCAAGTTTTTTCAAAAGCGCAATCGCTTCATTCTTTTCATCATTAGAAAGCTCGGACATTAGTTGATGAATTTTTTGTTCATGCTGAGGGAAAACATCTTCGATGAATTTTTTTCCGCTATCGGTAATTTGTGCAAACGTAACCCTTCTATCATTTGGACAAGCTACCCGAACTAAATACCCCTTTTCCTCCAACTTGTCAACGACGTAAGTAATACTTCCGCTTGCTAAAAGGATTTTTCCGCCTATTTGTTGGAGTGGTTGCTCCCCTTTATGATAAAGCAATTCTAAAACAGCAAACTCTGTCGGATTTAATCCATAAGTATGAATTAATTTATTGACATTTTCATTGACCGCGCGATAGGCACGGGACAATACGATAAATAGCTTAAGAGATTGTTTAATTTCATCGTTATTCATATATCTCAAATCCTTTAAACGAAATATAGTTTTTCAAGGCCTCCTATGCCTGCTTAGCTCAATAATATGGCAAAAACCTCTAATATCTTGATTTAAAACTATTATAGAGAAAACTCCTGTTCTATGTCAATTTCATGAAGCTTTTGTAAAAGAATTACTAAATCAAAGACTCTGTTATATGTTCGTGCTGATTTTTGCCACACTTTCTCAACCTTTCAGCATAACCTGATAGTCGTTCAAAACCAAGACTGCACCCGAAATAAAACAATAACTGTCTTATCTACAATATTGTTAAACAATAACAAAAAAGTTCGTCTCTATAAATAATTCGATGTTATTTAATGCTATAATATTAATGAACTATCCAGTTTTTACAAAATTTCAAGCACGGTTAAACGTATAATTCAGCATTACAACTTTTCTTTTATGCTGGAAAATTGTTTATGGCGGAATTGCTTAAACTTTGACCTATCAACAGCATGTGTTATTTTTTTGCAATTTCTCGCTCAAATTTGATAAGGTGTGTATATTAACAATTTTACTTAACTAAAAAATGAATAAAGCTTTGGAGCCACTTAATGAAAAAACATCTGAAATTATTGATTATCTATCTTATTGTCGTATTTGTTCCAACCATCATTGGAAGTTCTTATTTCATCCATTTACGATCGATAATTAATTTAAATGAACGAATAAATGAAGCCAACTGGATTGCCTCGATTCATGAATCACATTGGGATAAGTTTATTAGCGGGACGGTAACCTCCCTTGAAATGATCGCTATGACCGCAAAAACTTTATTCGACGATCTAGAGCAAATGAAGCCTTTGCTCGAAAAGGCTCACCAATCAGATCCTCGCTATGGGGGGATTTATTTAGTAGGAAAAAATGGGGGGATTATTGCCGGTTCAAACCAGCACTTACCCGAAAGTACTTATATTGAAAAAGAGTTAGTTAATGAAGTCACGAAAACAAAGGATGTTATCATTTCAAATGATTCGTTTTCTTTAGAAAACGGACAGACGGTCATCGGACTTGCCTACCCTATATTAGCCGAAAACAATGAATTGATGGCCGTATCATTGGCACTGTTACGAATTGATTACGTCGAAAACTTAATGAAAGTTCTCACACCTGACTCAAAAATCTTGCTATTAAGCGCAAATGAAAATATATTAATGACGTTTAATATGAAAGAAACCGAAAAAATTGAAGATCTTACAAATGAGGAGAAATGGGTCACTTATCCGATCGAGCGTCTGCCATGGAAGTTAAAAGTAAAAGTGGATGAGAAAGAAAAAACTGTGATAGATTCATTGATGATTATTGGAATTCATCTGATTCTTACCCATATTCTATTTTTACTAATCAATTATTTATTGCTTAAGCGTCAGGCAGCAATCGAAAGAAAAGAAAATGAAGCGCAAAAGCTAGAACTAGTCGGCACACTAGCAGCTAGCACCGCCCATGAAATCCGCAATCCATTAACGGGAATTAAAGGGCTTGTACAACTTCTTAGTGAAAAATACGATGAACCGACTGATCGCATGTATTTTTCCGTCATTGATAAAGAAATAGAACGGATCAATGAAATTGTGAGTGAATTTCTAATTTTAGGGAAGCCGACAGCGCAAAAAATGGAAATTGTTGATATTTCTGGTGTTCTTAGAGAACTTTATCCATTAATCTTATCGGAAGCAACTTTTAATAGAGTTCATCTTCATTACGAAGTTGCAACAGACCCCATTCTTGTCAAATGTACTAAAGACCAAATGAAGCAAGTTATTTTAAACATTACAAGAAATGCTTTTGAAGCAATGAAGGGCGAAATAAAATCCGAGGGAATCCTGACAGTAGAATTGCGTAAAGAAAACCATCTTTGCGAAATTATCATTACAGATACCGGAGTTGGAATCAACGAAAAAGTGATTGAACAAATATTTACTCCTTTTTATACTTCAAAAGAAACAGGTACTGGACTCGGTTTAGTCGTGTGCAAACGTATTTTACAATCATTTAACGGAGAAATTTTGATTACTAGCGAAGAACATAAAGGAACTACAGTCATACTTAAACTACCTCTAATTAGTTCTTCCTAACAAATAACCAACCTCTAAAGGCAGGTCTGTTTTCAGCCAAAAACAGGCCTGTCTTTTTATATTCTGATGACGAAAGCATTGTTGTCAAATATCGATGAATAATAGGGAAGATTGCCTTCAGTGCAAGCACCTCTAATTACCTTAATCAAGCTGATGTTTGATAGAAACTAGACGTAAATTCACTCATTTCAGGGAAGTATTCACATCATAAACCTTATAACTCAACGAGCGGCATCTTCCTTTCAATGCGCGCTCTTATTTCCTTTAATAGACTTTTGACCCGTTCACTGCGATCAGCTGGGGCAATTTTCTTATGAAATACAGTATACAGCGTTACATCCCTTAATCGCAAAAAAAGGGAAACTTGTTTTTTCCATTCATCGGGCAAAATATTTTCTGTCGTATAGCCTGCTAAGAAAGACTCTAAAAAGATACTAGCAAATGCCTTCCTTTCTCCTTTCTTATTTTCAGGGTAACGAAATAAAGTAGCGTAATATAACCAGTGAAAGCAACAATCATCAAAATCAAAAACATGAATATCCTTTCCATCATAAAAGAAATTACCATGATGAAGATCAGAATGAATCAAGCCGTATTGGTCATCCGTTCTTTCTAACCGTTCAACATCTGAGATCAGCTTCTTCGCATTGGCTATGACTAGCTCCTCATCCTTAGGAATGAATCTCTCAATTGCAAGAAGCTCATCTTCATTCCAATGTAACCTTTCTTTGATTTCCTCCCCTCGGCAATACTCTTTCGTTGCAGTATGAATTTTCCCAACCGTTCTCCCCCATTGATAAAATAATTTCTTCGAAAAACTCTCATCATTAACCTTAACTGGACGACCTGGAGCCTTTGAGAATAAGCACGCAAAAAAAGTAGAGCCATCCCTTGCCCGTATAGCTGTGACAAGCTTGCCATTAACAGTTTCGTAGACCTTTGGCACATTTATCCCGTATTTGTAAAGATAGTTGATCCAATCCAATTCTGAACAAATGGATTCCGCACTTCTATGTGAACTATGAGTGAGCCTTAATATATATGTTTTTTTATCCTTTATTACTTCGTAAACATAATTCTCAAAATCACCAAGCTTTTTCACTTCTCTTTGAATGGCAAACTGTCGTAAAGCTACCTCCATAATTTCATCGGTAAATAAATTAGCAACATTTTTTTCCAAGCACATCAGCCTCCGAGTTTCATTCTTTTAAATTTTTTTGCAAAACTGACCAATTTCCTCCCAATTTCTTGTAAGATAGCATTATCACAATTCGAAAGAAGGGTATAAAATTGAGTCAAGCTGCCATAACTTCTCAACTATACAAAAAAGAAATGGAGAAGACGAATTACAAAATTTTGATCATCATGGGTATTTGCCACTTATTAAACGATTCCATTCAGGCGGTTGTTCCTGCTATGTTTCCCATCCTTGAAAAATCGATGGGATTGACCTTTACACAATTAGGAATTATCGCTTTTGCATTAAATATGGTCGCCTCCATTATGCAGCCTGTCGTTGGAATCATGACTGATAAAAAACCTATGCCCTATGCATTACCTATTGGTTTAACATCAACATTGATTGGAGTATTGGGGCTGGCTTTTGCCCCCTCATTTGCTTCAATAGTCTTGTCTGTCCTCTTAATCGGTATAGGCTCAGCCGTTTTTCATCCAGAGGGTTCGCGAGTGGCTTATATGGCTGCTGGTAAAAGGAGAGGCCTCGCTCAATCTATTTATCAAGTAGGAGGAAATTCTGGGCAAGCACTTGCTCCGCTCATTACTGCTCTAATATTAGTGCCTTTGGGACAAAAAGGTGCAGTCTGGTTTACTTTTGTTGCGGCGATCGCCGTTTTGCTTTTAATATACATCGCAACATGGTATACAAAGAAGCTACGCTTCGATTTAGAAATATTAAAACGAAAAGGTAAGGGAGCGACTGCAACAACCTCCCCTTACTCAAACAATATCGGGCTCTATTTAACGCTGCTATTATTTTTAATTTTTGCCCGCTCATGGTACGTATCTGGAATGACCAATTACTATGCGTTCTTTGCGATTGAAAATTACCAGTTTTCCATTCAAAAAGCTCAAATTTATTTATTTGCCTTTTTAGTGGCTGGAGCCATCGGGACATTTTTTGGCGGTCCTTTAGCTGACCGCTTTGGAAAAAGAAACATTATTTTGCTATCACTAATCGGAACATTACCATTATCCATTTTGCTTCCATTCGCTTCACCAGCTTTTGCTTTTATCCTATTGGCATTAACAGGATTTGTCCTAATGTCAAGCTTTTCTGTTACTGTTGTTTATGCTCAGGAACTTGTTCCTGGAAAGATTGGATTAATGTCTGGTTTAACAGTTGGTCTGGCATTTGGAATGGGAGCCATCGGTTCAGTAGTATTAGGATATATGGCCGATCAAATTGGGATCACGTTAACGATTATTTTGACAGGTTTTCTCCCTATTTTAGGGATATTGACATTATTCCTACCTCAAGATAAAAAATAACATTTCTTCAAACAGGAAAATCGACCAAGCAATAGCTGTCCTTATTTTCCTGTTTCTTTTCGTTGTAATCGTTTTAATTTTTCGAAAATTAGTAACAAAATAGAGCTACAATTGCTTGCATTACCATATATAATAATAATACAAAATAAAAAATGATGGAAAGGAGGAGTCTTCATGCATTTCCAAAATTATCGCGATTTTTATCAGTTGAAACTCATTCCAATCAACTTAAATGACCACATGCCATCAAGCGATGTTACACATTGGCTTATCGCATTAGAGGGGCATGCTCCTTCCGATGATTCTGAATTTTATCTTTGGAATGTCGTTGTTTATCAAGCAAACTCCGATGGGTATTTCCATAAGAAAAAACCTTATTATATTTCTTCAAGTTTTAACTGCTTCCATAAAGCATGTGAAGCAGCATCAAAATTAACAGAGAAAATGAAAAACCCCCATTTTAATTTTGTTGCCACTGAAAATATTGGCTAACCTCACTTACTCTTCTATTAGTATCTCCCTTCTTTTTAAAATTTCATGTGAAATACTATACAGATAGTAAGAAGAAGACGATTATAAAATATCGTGAAAATTTTCCACATTACCACGAAATCATTAATAAAATTTTAAATTTAAGACAAACTATCGATAACAGGTGATGAAGAAGGATAACTAATGTGTAAAATGTGCAACTGCTTCATCCTTGTGAAACTTTTTCTCATAAGAAAGGTGGTTTGTATGGAACATTTTAAGGCATTAGCACTTAAATTTATTGCAACGCTGGCACTTTTGTATATTATTTTAGGCTTATACTATGGAATGACGTTTGGAACGGTATTTCTAATCACACTAATCGTAGGAATTATTTCTTATATTGTAGGTGATTTAGGAATTCTCCCAAGAACAAACAATGCCATTGCAACATTAGCAGATTTTGGACTTGCACTTGCTGTCATTTGGGTCATGATTTCATTGTTAACTGCTTCAACGAATGCATTTACGATGGCATTATTTTCTGCTATCGGAGTAACGGTCTTCGAATTTTTCTTCCACAGCTATATGGCAAATATCTTGAAAAATCCTCAAGATCGGGATGATCAAACAAAAAGAAGAAATCTGCAATATCAAACTGAAGCGTCGGAAGAATTTACACCAGAGGTTAACAAAGATTACGAAAATCGAAGATGAAAACAAAAGCGAAAGCGCCTTACTCATCGACGAAAATAACTGGACTTTTCGCAGGGAGAGGACCTGAAATTGGTATCCCCATGGAAAAGCTGTACACAACTGCAAAACCTAAATTTCCTGCAAAGAAATAAGTGGAAGCTGATTGCTTCCACTTTTTTTCTAAGCAAGCCTAAAAACGATGCCATGCCCACCTTTTGGATATTCCCACTTTATGTTTTGTTGAGGGCAGCCGATACGACAACTACCACACTCATGGCAGCCTTCATATCCCACCTGCATTCTCGTTCCTTCCCATTTATACACTTCCGCTGGACAAAAAATGGTACAAAGTTTTTCCGGACAACTCTTCTGGCAAATTTCATGATCAAGAATTGTTAAATGTGACTTTGTATCCGCCTTAAATCGGGTTAAATATTGCTTTTCTTCAATAGTACTTGTTGACATTATTTCACCGCCTTCCATGCACGGTAAAGATCCTTAATTACTGTAAGCGTTCCCTTTTCCCCTGTAAATCCTTTAACAATTTGTTTTTGCTTTTCTCTCTTCGATGTGCCATCGACAGTGAAAAATTTATTCATTGCTTGATTCATCATTGGAACATACTCGTTGAAATATTGTGGGTGATGCTCAAAGGTGTGAGCTGCATCCTTATATTTCTCCAAATCTTTCATGATAAAGCTTTCATACAACGCTTCCCGATACTTATTCAAGCTTGCTTCACTAAAGTCTTCGCGCTCTTTAGCTTTAATAATTGCCTCTGCTGCCATTTTTCCTGACGCCATCGCCATGTTAGATCCTTCGCGATGGATGGCATTGACAAGCTGAGCAGCATCACCAACGACAACCACTCCATTTCCAGCTACTTTTGGAACGGAATGAAAGCCACCTTCAGGTATTAAATGAGCAAGATACTCGGCAGAGTCTCCTCCGGCAAGGAGTGGTGCGACCATCGGATGATTTTTTAAGTAATCTAATAAATCATAAGGTTTTAGTTTAGCCTTCATCATACTCGATAATGTCGTGCCAACACCGATGTTCAAACTATCTTTATTTGTATACAGAAAAGCTGTTCCTAAGTTTCCTTTTGTTGAATCACCGAATATTTCAATCGTACAGCCTTGATTGTCTTCAAGATTGAATCGATCGTTAATTTTTTCCTTCGGTAAATTGATAACCTCCATGACCGAAAGAGCGACTTCATCTGGTTTTAGCTCTTTTCGAAAGCCTAACTGTTGGGCTAAAAGTGAATTAACCCCATCTGCTAAAACAACAACATCTGCTAAAATCTCTCCATCCGGACGGTCTGTTTTAACCCCAACCACTTTATTATTTTCAACGATACATTCTGTTACAACCGTCTCGTTTATTAAAAGAACCCCTTGCTCTACCCCCTTTTGGGCAAACCATCTATCAAAAGGAGCACGTAAAACAGTAAAGTTATTATAAGGCTCCTGTGCCCACTCTAACCCTTTGTAGCCAAATGTAACGGTCGACTCTTTATCCATCATCCAAAAGCGCTGTTCGACTATCGGCCTTTCTAACGGTGCATCTTTCCAAAATTCTGGAATAATCTCTTCGGTTTGCTTACGATATAATACCCCTCCCATTACATTTTTGCTACCAGGGTATTCACCTCTTTCAATTTGCAATACTTTTAAACCGCTTTTTGCACAAAGATAAGCACAAGCGGTGCCAGCAGGCCCAGCTCCAACTACTATCACATCGAATTTCTCAGACATAGCTTACTTCACCACCTTGTTCCACTCGCAATTGTTTTAACTGTTCGATCAATTTCGGAACAACTTCATGGGCATCCCCAACAATTCCATACGTAGCGACCTCGAAAATTGGTGCATTTGGATCATTGTTAATCGCAATAATAAGCTCAGAATTTTTCATTCCGACTACATGCTGAATCGCCCCTGATACCCCGATCGCAAAATAGATTTTTGGAGTAACTGTTTCGCCTGTTTGGCCAATTTGCAACTCATGTGGGAGCCATCCAGCCTCTATTACATCTCTTGTACCACCTACGCTTGCTCCGATTGTATTGGCAAGTTCATGAATTAATTTAAACCCCTCGGCATCCCCAAGCCCTTTGCCTCCACAAACGATGACATGAGCATCAGCCAAATTTGCTTTTTTCGTTACATCCTTCACAATATTGATAACCTTTGTCCTCATTTCCTCTTCATTTAATGCAATCTCCTCTTCGATGATTTTTCCCTGCCTACTTTCATCAAAGGGTAGCGCTTTCATTACTTTCGGACGAACGGTCGCCATTTGTGGGCGATTTTTCTTACATAAAATGGTTGCCATTATATTACCACCAAATGCCGGCCGACTCGCTTCTAACAACCTCTTATCGATATCAACATCCAACATCGTTGTGTCGGCTGTTAACCCAGTACTTAAGTCTGTTGCAACGGCACTTGCTAAATCCTTGCCATTCGGAGTTGCTCCGTATAAGAATATTTCTGGCTTATATTTTTCCGCCAAAAAATTGACACCCTTCATATAGGATTCTGTTCGGTAATGTTTTAAAACAGGATGATCGATTAAATACACAACATCCGCTCCGTAGCCAATAACTTGAGATGAAAGCTCTCTTATTCCTTCACCTAATAAAACGCCTGCGAGCGGAACAGCTAATTTTTCAGCGAGTTTTCTACCTGCTCCTAATAATTCCTTAGAAACTCCGGCAATTTCCCCATCACTTTGTTCTATAAATACCCATACGCCACGATACTCTTCTATCATGTAGGTCTCCCCCATCATCTTAACTTGAAATATTGTTCACTACTTCACATTAAGAAGTTCTTTTTTCTCTGATAATACTTCGATCAACTGTTTTACTTGTACATCGACTGCTCCTTCAAGTCTCTTTCCGCCATCTAATTTCGGAGGTGTAAACATTTTTCCGACGACAGTCGGTGAACCTTTTAACCCGAGCTGGGTTTTATCAACTGCTTCTAAGTCTCCAACAGACCAAACATTTGGCTTATATCGGGCAGCTCTAATCATATTTGGTAATGGAGAATAAGCAATTTGATTAATTTCCTTTTCTACAGTCAATAGGCATGGTAGCTGAACTTCAAGCTCCTCATAGCCATTCGTAAGCTTTCTTTTGACTAAAATGATTTTATTCTCCTTGTCAAATTTAGTCACTTCGATGACATTTGTAACCGGTGGAATATCCATTCTTCTAGCAATTCCAGGTCCTACTTGACCGGTATCCCCATCAATGGCATGCTTTCCACATATCACGATGTCAATTGGTTGCTTTTCAGCTATTTTCTCCAATGCTTTTGACAATGCGTAACTGGTTGCTAAAGTATCTGCTCCAGCAAACGCACGGTCTGAGATTAAATAGCCTTCATCTGCTCCAATCTCAATGCTTTTCTTAATTATTTCAGTTGCTTGTGGTGGTCCCATTGATAAAACAGAAATTTTTCCTTGACCTAAAGACTGCTTGAGTTTAACAGCTTCTTGTACGGCATGTGCATCATAAGGATTTAAAATGGCTGGTGCGCTCCGCCTGTCAAGCGTATTTGTCTTTGGATTAATTTTAATAATTTTTGTGTCTGGCACCTGTTTAACACAGACGACAATATGCATGCGATAAAAACCCCCTTCTTAGTTCGATGAATTTCACCATATATTTTGTAATGACTTCGATACGAAGACATATTACAAACAACTACGATTCGGTTTTAAATAAATGAAGTTTATAATTCATGTTGTTGGACTTTTACGATATTTGAAGTTCTTGAAGCTTGTTGAAGGAATCTATTGGAGTTAGGTTATTTTTACAAGTAAGCCGGTCTTGATAGCGGGTTGATGCAAGACTATAAACTTTTTTCCTATTCAGTTGCCTTGTATTTTGCTGTAAAAACGATCTTTCAATGATAAGCCGTCTCCTAGCTCACTTTTGTGCCAAGTATTATTGGCTCAGAACTAATTATATTGTTTAACGGACCCTAATAAAAACCATTGAAATCGTTTACACTCATCATATATTAATTACTCACTAGGCAACTATGATTTTTATCACATAATTCAAAATTTCCCATTTTTCAATCCTGTTTTTAGCATTGCTTTTGTAAAAATATTGTTGTTAAAAGCATTTTTGCCTCATTGTTTCAGATAACCTTTCAGCATGCGTGTGAAACCCTGATTTAACACGAATTGCTCCAAATAATTAGCAGCGAAGCTTAAATATTTCTAGATCAAAATGATGAGAATCGCGATTATTTAAAACCCTCCTCGTAAAACAAGGCGATAGACAAAGAAAAAGAAGACCTCCTTTGAAGCCTCCAAGCTTGTACAACTATTAAGTTTTTTAGACCAGTACCTGCAATTGTGGGATAATAAACATCATTTGTCTAAAATTTAGCTTCATTTCGTCTTCTCTTTTTCCATTAAAGAAACATTGATATTCATAAATAAGTTGATCTAGCTCTTGGCTGTATCGAATTGTATCATCACTTGTAAAACCTTTTCTATTTGCTGTTTCAATCATTTTCTCTCTCTTTTTTTGTATTTCATCCAGCATTAACCTACTATCATATTGCACCTCATATCCCCCTAATCATCATCCCATAATCCATTTCATTAGGCTCTATTTATTGTATTTCCAATCTGGAACATACGTTTATCATAGTTAATGCCAAAATCATAGGAAACATATCTTTTATAGTATCCTTGATGAATTATTACAAGAATTAATTCAAAAGTAAATAGAATCGCAATATTAGACAAAAAAATCTCCAAACTTAACAATAAATCTCAATCTTCTAAAGAATTTACCAGTTTAATTCGACATTATTCTTCCCATTCTTCACTTTTTAAATGAAGCACCTTCTAGTAGGAGAAGCTGTTCTTTTATATTTGTTTGCTTCCCGGCATAGCCTGTCAACGTTTTATCCTTGCCTATTACTCGGTGACAAGGAATAAAAATAGGTAATTGATTTGCCTTATTCGCCTGTCCGATCGCCCTCACTGCCTTTTCATTTCCAATTGCCAACGCAATATCTTGATAGCTCTTTGTTTTTCCATATGGAATTTCCTTTAATGCCTCCCAAACCTTCATTTGGAATAATGTTCCCTCTCCCCGTAGCGGGAGGTCAAATGTCTGCCTTTCTCCGGTAAAATATTGATGCAATTGGGTTACTGCTTTCATTAACAACGGCTGTTCCTGATCAAAAACAATGGATTTTTGATCTTCTGCTTCAATGAAATCTTCCTTATGAAGATAGAGTGCAGTAATGCTATTATTTTCTGTAACGATATAGAGCTGACCGATGATAGAATCATAGGTTGCATAATATTTCATTATTCTCAACCATCCTTGTTTTTAAAAATACTATTTAATTGGAAAAAGTAAAAGGGCAGGGTGGCACCTACGGCATAATTGAAGTTCAAATTATTCATGCTCTCGTTGAATCGTGCTCAAGTTGGATAAACGATACAGAACTTTTTTCACTAAAAGATACATACGTTACAAGCATCTTTATTTGCCTTATCGTAAATTGTGTACCGATTTGTGAAAGACTCATCGTTTACATCAACTAAAAATCTACCTTTTCGAAAAATATTTAAAAAGCGAAGAGTATGGAACGAAATATTGTCCTTCTCTATTTACCATTGTACATTATGATATCGATTTAATCGGCAATTTAATATGAAAGGTCGTACCTTTCCCCTCCTCACTTTCAACTTCAATCTTCCCTTTATGTTCATCAATAATCCGATAGGAAACCATCAACCCTAACCCAGTTCCCTTTTCCTTCGTCGTATAAAATGGCTCTCCTAGTTTTTGTAGCAGTTCTGGATCAATTCCTTCTCCCTCGTCTTGTATAGAGATGTATATATAATCATTCTCTTCCTTCATTGAAATATAGATGTATCCACCATTGCTCATTACCTCAATCGCATTTTTTAGGATGTTTATAAACACTTTTTTCAATTGATTGGGCTCACAATAAATCGATGGAATATCATTCTTTAACTCCAGCTTAAATTGAACATTATGTAGAACTGCTTGTGGCCTTAGCAGCTCGATTGTCTCCCGCATAATCTGAACTATGTCTTTTTCTAAAAATTTCGTAGCTTGTGGTTTGGCTAACACTAAGAACTCATTAATGATCGAATCGATCCGATTCAATTCAGTTTTTATTACTCCAAAATACATAGAGTGATCTTCGGTCATCGTATCTTCCAATAATTGAATAAACCCTTTCAGCGCTGTCATCGGATTGCGAATTTCATGGGCAATTCCAGCGGCAAGCTGTCCAACTACACTTAAAGTATCTGATTTGCGCAGATGTTCTTCGATTTGGAGTTTATCGGTAATATCTCGAAACGTGCTTAAATTTAAATTGGAGAACACATTTTGCTTCGTTGAATATTCCATATTCAGACGAACACCGTTCTCGAGCGTCAATGTTAAAACGCCTGTTGCATGTCCGTGTAACTGCAGCTGTCTTAAATGCTCCTCAATTTCCTTTGAATCAACTTTTTTATTTGCAAGTATATCGAGCAAAGAAAAACCAACTAAATCTTCTTTATGACCCCTAAAAAGCTTTTCTCCTGCCGGATTAACATCTACAATTTTAAATTCATTGTTCCAAAGCAATAAGCCCTCTAAAGTTTCCTCAAAAATACTCCGAAATTTCCTCTCTCTTTCCCGCAATTCTTGTTCCATCTCGTATCGCTCTGTAACATTCTGAAAAATAGTCATATGATGATCATTTACTGAATGAAGCTTTGTCGTAAATTCGAGTATTTTCTTTTGACCATTAGGCATAAGAAAAACTAGTTCATCACGTATTGAATCTTTATTGTACATTTCATTAAGCACTCTAATCGATTTGCTAGACTTGCTATAAATAAAGTCCTCGATTTTTTTATTTTTTAATTCTTCTTCACTGCTTTCAAAGATTTTACACGCAGATTGGTTCGCCTCAACAATTCCCTTTTCACTGCTCCAAAATATGATTCCATCTAACGCCTCTACAAATAAGTCCCGGTACAGTTCTCCCTGTTTTTGCACCTTATCTTCACGCATTGGCCATCTTGCGTCCTTTTTTACGGCTACTGATTGTAATTCCATATGTTCTTGCTGACACTCTTTCACCGTTTTCCCCCCTTTGTGCAAAGTAAATGAAATCCTCTAGGCTTTTCAAAACTTTATCCTACAACACTGTAAGTTTTTGAAAAAAGACGGCGTTTCGCAACCTTAATAGGCACTATTTTGCTATTTCCTGCGGTTTTAAAACTGCTATAATTTTCCTAAGGAAAGATGAATATAGTTTCTATTCTACAAAAGGGAAAAAAACCCTTCCTTCTTAATTAGAAAATGAAGAAGATTTGTTGAGAATGTTGAATCATATCGAATAAAATCCGTTCCTATTTAAGCCGTTTACATAATTCTGAACATTAACCATAGTGAACACGCAGTAAGCTCTTTTCCTAAATAGAGAAAAGAGCCTACACATAATCATTACTATTTTAGACAAACGTCCACGATTTAGCCCCGTCAAAAAAGACCTACTATATAGTTATAATAAATTTTTATGCAGCTTTAAACAAACAAATAAATGGTTAATACATCACTTTGACATAAAAAACCTACAAAAATGGATTTTCATCCTGTGCCTTTAAGCGATTCCATCTTCTTTCAATTTCTTTCTCAAAATTTGCAAGAAGTTCTTTGTTCTCTTCTTTTAATAAATGCTTAGTTTTTCCCATATATTTCAACCATTCAGTTAAAGGGATCGTCTTTTTCCTTGTTTCAGGATTATACGTAATCGTTGTTTCCCCTTGTTCCACTTCGTATAGTGGGAAGAAATTACAATTTACCGCTGCTTCCATAATCGTATTTCCATAGCGATCTTCGGATTTCCAGTTTAAAGGACAAGTAATTAAAATTTTTCCGTATACGGTCCCAACATTTTGTGCGTACCACTGAGCTTTTGCTGCTTTCTTCACAAGATCCTGAGGAAATGCTTCAGTCCCAGTAAAAACATATGGAATATTTGTCGATGCCATAATTTGTGCTGTATCCTTATGGTGGAACGCCTTGCCTTGTTGTCCTTTGCCGACATTGGTTGTACTTGTCATATTGCCAATTGGAGTTGAATAGGACATTTGAGAACCGGTGTTCATATAACCTTCGTTATCATATTCAAGAATGATCAGTTTATGATTACGAAGTGCCGTTCCAATCGCTGAACCCATTCCAATATCCATACCACCATCACCAGTAACCATAACAAATGTGACATCATCAGATACTTGAACCTCTCCTCGCTCCTTTAATTCTAAAAAAGCTTCCAATGTACCAGAAAGAGTCGCTGCACCATTTTGAAATAAATTGTGAATCGTCGTTTGCTTATGGGAAGAATACGGGTATGCAGTTGTCGTCACATAGGCACAGCCAGTTTGGAATAAAACAACAACATCACCCTCTATCCCTTTAAAAAACAATTCCAGCCCACCAAAAATACCACAACCTGGACAAGCTCCATGCCCTGACGCAATTCGCTTTGGTTTTGAAGTCAAGGCCCTTAACGGTGGAATTTTAACCTTTAATTTCTTTGTTTCCTCATCTTGTGTTACTTCAATAAGCCCCGATTTGTACACATCTCCATGCTGCGGCTCGATCACTGATTTCAAGGCATTTTCAGCTTTACCTGATACTTGTCCATAATAATCGAATGGTTCTTCGGCGTAGCCTCTTTCCATAGCTTCCAACGCCATTCCGAAGAAATTTTCTGCGTCATCAGCATAAAAGTCTTTTCCTCCTAGACCAAAAACCCTGCTTAAAACAATTGTTTTATTTTCTTTATCATCTTGTAGTGCAGATTTAACCTCATGGGTTAAATTTGGACCGTTCGCACCGTAAGAGTCTGCTCTTTCTCCAACAAGTAAGGCTTTGACATTTTTCAATGCATTTCTAATTGCTGCAGAAGGAAATGGTCTAATCATATTCGGACTAATGACACCAGCTTTTATTCCTTGCATGCGCAATTTATCAACGACATCCTTGGCAGATTCTGCCGCAGAATTTAAGAGGAATAAAGCAACCTCAGCATCTTCCATTTTATATAAATCAAGAACAGGGTAATCACGGCCGGAAATTTTTGCATATTCCGCTGCTACTTCTTCAAACACTTCAGCAGCTGCATACATTGCTTCTGATTGTTGATAATGATTGTTTGTTAAATCTTCCCCGTTCATATGAGCTCCAATTGTTACTGGCTTTCGCGGATCTCTAGCAAAGTGATAATCCGTTGGACATTGCCCCACAAAGCTTTGCACAACATTGCGATCTTTGAAATAGCTTACTTTCCGCTTCTGGTGAGAGGTAAAGAAGCCATCATATGCCACTATAACAGGAAGGCGTACTTTAGAATGTTCCGCAATTTTTAATGCCATAATGTTCATATCATAAACAGCTTGAGGAGTTCTTGCTGTTAAAATGACCCACCCTGTATTTAATGCATAATAAAGGTCTGAATGATCACCACGAATATCTAACGGGCCGCTAATCGAGCGCGTTACTAGATTCATTACCATAGGAAAGCGCGTCCCTGACTGAACGGGTAGCTGCTCGAGCATATACATAAATCCATTTGCACTTGTAGCATTAAAGACCCTTGCTCCAGTTACCGCTGCACCATAGCAAATTCCTGCTGAACCGTGCTCTCCATCAGCTGCAATTAGCTTAATATCATGTTCTCCTCGAGCCTTCATTTGATCTAAATATTGTGCTACTTCGGTGGATGGTGTAATCGGAAAATACCCCATAATATGATAATTAATTTGAGCAGCTGCCATCGCTGCCATTTCATTTCCTGATTCAAAGGTCATAAGTTGTTCTGCCTTCGTCTCACTTAACTCAGTTTCTAATATCGACATTAGGAAACACCTCCTGCTACAAATGGGAAGTTATGCTTCACTTGATGCTCTTCTGCAAAACCGATTTTCTCCCTGATTTCTTTTAAAGCTGACGTTGGACATGCTTCCACACACTTTAAACAACCTTTACAAAATTGATAATCAATTCCCTTCAGAAACATTTGCTTTCTCCCTCGTTTGTCTTCTCCCTCTTCCCAGACAAAGCAATAATCGGGACAAACATTGTCACACGCCGCACAGTGAATGCATTCTTCACGGTTTAATTCCGGCAAAAATCCTTGCCTTGAGCCACTTAAATCTTTTAATACACTATTTCCTTGAGCAGCAATGACTCCACCAATAGCTTGAGTCTCATAGCCTAATAATGGCTCAGGTCTGCTAAATGTTTTGCCGATCGCATTTGCCGGAGTTTCAAATGTACGGAACTGCACCTCTTGATAGCCTCGATCAAAAGTGCGAATATTGGGCTCAACTAAATGGGGATATTTTTTTTCAAATGTTTTGCGAATAACTGATTTCATTGCATCTGGATCTAAAAAATCACAAATGCGAAAAAGTGCACCTAACATTGCTGTATTGACTTTTGTCCGTTCTTCAACAGCAATACCGAGGGCATCAACAATCGCTAACGTACCATACTCAATTTGTAAATCTTCCTTTATAGCTGAAAAATCTCTTGTTGAATTTACGAGCACGATTCCATCCGAGGCAAGGCCGCTGACAACATCTACTGTTTTGTAGAGCGCTTCATGAAACACGCCAATCACATGAGGCTGTTCAATCGGACTGTGATCTCGAATTTCAACCTCTTCATCGCAAAAACGGATGAAGCTTTTTACCGGGGAACCTTTCTTTTCGGAACCATAGGATGAAAAGTTTGAACCATTTAATCCTAGACCAAGTACACCAGCTTCGGCTAACATTTTTCCTGCCAGATTTGCTCCTAATCCACCGATTGATTCTAGACGTATTTCAAAAAAACCTAACAAATTTTTTTTCGGTAAAATAGACATAATCTCCCTCCCTATACGTACTGTATGAATAGTGTTTAATTTTTTTTATCCCCAATTATTAGTTTAGAGTAATTCATTTTTGCAAGCTGTGATAAAAATCAAACATATGCATAAAAAATTTGAAACAGTTAAAAAAATCTATATACACAAAGGATAAACGTTATATAACAGATTTAGTTTTGTATTATAACAGAATTGTTCGATGTCTAACAAAAGCGTTGTGTTTCATGCCCATCCTTATGTAAACGATCAAGGGAGAGCATCTAAAGCTTGTGTCGCACTAGGGCCCGTCGCAAATAGACAAATCAAAAGAAATATCCACCACAATGAAGTCGACTATTGCCTAAAACGAAAAAAGTCGCATCTAAATTAGATGCGACTCAAACTATTAAAGTACATTTCTATTTCAATTGATTTCTTGAACTATTTCAGCTTTTTTCATGAGTTTAACGAACAACATTTTATAAATCCTCAATGATAATGTAAGTTGCTTTAATTGGGCCATGAACACCAACTACTAAAATCATTTCAATATCCGCTGAATTACTCGGTCCGGTAATGAAGTTCACACATGATGCTACTTGCTCACCGTTCTTAACTTTTTCACGTATAATTTTCGCAGCTTGTGTCATTCGCGGTACGATGCTGCTCTTCGGAACAAGAATAATTGAAGTTGCCGGTAAAAAGCTAACTGTTCTGCCCCGATCCTTGTTGCTGAAAAGAACAGCAGTTCCAGATTCAGCTAATGTAATATCACTGATCGTAATTCCCACATTAGCATGGTTGGCCTTTTCAATATTTTCCGCGCCTTTTGTATAGTCCCATTCATGGAGAGAAATTCCTTTTGCCGCCCACACTTCCTTCATTAAAGCCGAAAGTCCAAATTGGGCAAATCGCTCGTCCCTCCAAGATACGATTGGGCCTCCACCATAACCTTCTACAACTTTATTTAGCGCGGAAGGGAGAGTATTCGTATCTGCGAGGACAAAATTCGTATGAATGTTTTTGCATTGCTCCCTTAAAACTTCTACAAGCTGATCCTGAGAAGCATCTTTCAGAACCTCCTCTTGAGGATTGTAGTTCCATTCAGGTTTCGCAACTTCAGTCCGTCTTTCACGTCCAAGACGACTCGCTAATTTATTTAAAAAAGCATCGCGATTTTGGATTGTTCCAATCATGAGTGTCCCCCTCCTTTTGAGCGATTCTTGAACCAATCACGGAATCGTTCTTTGTTTGGCGTTGGGAAATCGCGAATTTCAGTCCAAGCCTTTAATGGGCCAGGTCCCTTCGAGATTTTCTCCCCGTCAGAAAAAGGATTCATCGCGGCTGGTGCCATTTTTGAGCCAATTTTATATAGTGCCGGTGTTGAGGCACCAATCCCAAATGCTTTCATTAAGAGTTTTTCTGAAATAGGGGCTCTCCCCTCTTTTTCAACGATCACTTGGCGATGCTTATGAAGAAGATCATGTAACGGAATCTTAACCGGACAAGCTTCGGTACAAGCACCACAAAGAGTAGATGCATATGGTAATTCCTTATAATCATCATATCCACCTAATAAAGGTGACAAAACAGCACCAACTGGTCCTGAATAAATGGATCCGTATGAATGCCCGCCAACATGGCGATAAACTGGACAGACGTTGACGCAAGCTGCACAACGGATACATTGAAGAATCGATTGAAATTCTCCTCCTAATATTTCAGAACGTCCATTGTCAACTATGACAAGATGAAACTCCTCAGGTCCATCAACATCTCCTTCATCCTTCGTTCCTGTTAAAGTCGTAATGTAGCTAGTAAGTTTTTGCCCCACCGCACTCCGAGTTAACAGGCTAACAAGAACTTCCATTTCTTCAAATGTAGGTACTAACCGCTCCATCCCCATCACTGTAATTTGTGTTTTTGGCAATGCTGCAACTAAATCAGCATTTCCCTCATTCGTTACTAATGTAACAGATCCTGTCTCTGCAACCGCAAAGTTACAGCCTGTAATTCCCACATCTGCTGATAAATACTCTTGACGTAATTTTTCACGTGCATGCAGTGCCAATTCTTCTGGCTGATCAGAATTTTGATACCCATGCTTTTCTTTAAATACATCCCGTATTTGTTGTCTATTTTTATGGAGTGCCGGCACAACAATATGTGAAGGTGGTTCGTGATCATCAACTTGAAGAATATATTCCCCAAGGTCAGTCTCAATGACATCACAGCCTATCTTCTCAAGACAAGCGTTCAAGTTGATTTCCTCTGTAACCATAGATTTCGATTTGACTATTTTTTTCGCATTCTTTTTCTCTATTACTTTTTCAATATATTCAGTTGCTTCTTCTGCCGTCTCTGCAAAAAAAACATGACCTCCACGCTTCGAAACACTTTCGCTTAGCTCATATAAATAATAATCAATATTATCTAACACATGCTGACGAATTTCTTCACCATGTGAACGCCATTCTTCCCAATTTCCTAACTCTTCAGCAGCGCTTAATCTTCGAGATTGGAAACGTTCCTGCGCACTTGAAACAGCTCCACGCATAAAAGCATCTTGAATACCTTTATCAACTCTTTCCCCAAACTTTTCATTGCTCGTTTTCATTGCCATATGCTATTCCCCCTTTTGTCGATGTTCGTTTTTCACTACTTTTACATGCTCATCGACTATTAAGAACCTCCGCTATATGCATTACCCGGACCGGCTTTCCTTTTCGGTCAATTCTTCCACCAATATTCATTAAACAACCTGCATCAGCACCAATTAGAATATCTGCCTCTGTTTCTTCAACACATTGAACTTTTTCATCTACCATCTGTTCTGAAATGTGCGTCATTTTAACAGAAAATGTTCCTCCAAAACCACAGCATTTGTCTTTCGAAGGCAATTCAGTAAATTCAAGACCCTCGACATTTTTCAACAATTCCATCGGAGCTTCTTTTACACCTAGCAATCTAGTCATATGACAAGATGTATGATAAGTAGCTTTGCCTTTAAGACTTGCCCCAACATTTTTTACTCCCAACACTTCAACAATAAATTGAGTTAACTCATATGTTTTGTCTGCTAGCGCTTGTGCTTTTGCCTCCCAAATTGGGTCACCTTTAAAAATATGCGGATACTCTTTAAAAAAATAAGCGCATGAACCAGATGGGGAAACGACATATTCAGCATGCTCAAATGCTTCAATCATTTTTTTCATTGCTGGTTTCGTATCCTCAACATAGCCGCTATTATAAGCTGGCTGCCCACAACAAATTTGCGATTCAGGAAAATCGATTTCACAGCCTAAACGTTCTAGTAACTCTACAGTTGCCTTTCCAACATCTCCTTGAAACATATCTACTAAACAAGTAGCAAAAAGGGTTACTTTCATTATCCCCGCTCCTTAAAAAACTTTTTTTGAAATTCTACCTTCAGTCAACCGGTCATCTGATGACTAAAAACTGGAAGATTCAATTTCTGTTATTTTTATACTACTACAAATAATTGCAATAATGAAAGAGTTTTCATCAAAAAAATAATTATGGAAAATATATCCTCACTTAATCTTACCTATTAAAAATAGGGCCTATTCCAATACGAGAATAAGCCCTGTTTTATTAGTGAATTTTCTTTTCCTCAAAATATTTTTGGAGAATGTCCTCCACATTATCAAGATGTGAAAGCATCGCTTTTCTTGCACCGTCTTCATTTTTTTCCAAAATCGCTTTATAAATAGCAACATGCTGCTCGTAAAGTTTTTCACTTGTTGTTTGCTTTGAAAATAACCATAATCTGCGTGTTTCCTTCTGCGTCTCAAACATAAGCTCAGAAACTTGCGCCATCAATCCTGATAAAATTGGATTATGTGCAGCCTCTGATAAAGCTAAATGAAATTTAAAATCTGCCTGTTCCCCTAATTCTCCATCCCCTTTGACATTTTTCATTTCCTCTAAAACTTGTTCCATTGCTTTTAAATCTTCCTTCGTGCGCTTTCGTGCTGCCGCAGCAGACGTACCTGCTTCAATAACTTTTCTAACCTCTAGAAGATTGGCGATATCTTCCTTATTCATGAGAATCGCTGTTGATAAAGGAAATGTAATTTGTTTAGCTTCAAAGCTTTTTATAAACGTTCCTTCTCCCTGCCTCATCTCTACAAGACCTATTGCTTTTAATGCAGAAAGCGCTTCACGTATTGCTGAACGTCCTACTTGAAAATTTTCTGCAAGTTGTTGGACGGAATCAAGTCTATCCCCAGGGCTAAGCTCACCTGTTCGAATCATTTCATGAAGTGCTTCCGCTACTTCTTCATAAATTTTTTTTGGCTTTATTTGTTTATATTTCAAGTATGTCCACCTCATCTAATCCCTTTGTCCATCGTAAGACATAGCTATATTATACTCGAACCTTTCTTTAGTTAATACTCAACTTTCGCAGACCAAATCAGGCAGGTAAGCCCTAATATAACCGGGTAAACCTGTAACCCATTGTGATAGTTGATTTTTAAGTAATTGCTGTGTTTGTTTATTCGTTTTCTTCAAGACATCTTG